>JACQUW010000041.1 GCA_016210115.1 Deltaproteobacteria bacterium
GCTTGAGACATAGGCAATTCGGGTATTAAACGGGCCGGGAACGCCGGTGAATTGCAAAATGATCTCGTCCGCGAATTTGTGCGCGATTCGGCGAAAGTCTTTGGCTTTGCCGGTATACTTTTTGCCTACGATTTGTTTGCTTTGAAAAACATCAAAAAGACGCAACTCAACCGTCAAATCATCGCCCTGGAGACTAAAACCTCCCTTCACCAAACCCTCGGCGCCAATCGTCGACCAATTCCGAAAATCGAACTCTCCGATGGTAATGCCGCTTCTCTGTGGCTGCTCGAGATAAGCGGATCGATCCAGAACTCGGAACCACCCCGAAAGGTCCAAATCTCGCGCGATCGTGTCCGCTATGCCTTCCGAAACGGCCCCACCGTTATCTCTCTGTCCCAGGTTTCTGAGCGGCGAAACGGCTATAGGATACTGTTTCTTTCCGGGACCGACGATCGTGACTTCGACCTCAGCGGTCTTGCCGGAAGTTGGCCATAGCAAAAGCGCTAAAAAACCTATTAGTAAAAATCTAAGCTTCATCAAGTCAACCTCCCAGATCCTGCGGCCGGAAAGTTACCGCCACGTCCATAAACTCCTTGCGATAATTTTCGGGCGGCGGCGGTAGCGGGCTTGCTCTTCTGAGCGCCCGGATGACCGACTCATCGTAGGAGGGGTCTCCTGAAGCCCGCACGATCTTCAGGCCCACAATCTCTCCATTGTCCCGTATGCCAAAGCGGACCGTCACTTCGAGGTCGATTCTCTTCCCAACCCAGGTCCAACTATCCTTGATCAACGAGCGGATCTGATTCTGATATCTGATATACTCAACGCCTTTTACGATTCCCCCACCCGTCCCGCCTTTGCCCAGAGCGACGGCGCCTTGCCCCTCGGCGGAAGAAGTGGAAGTTGCCTGGTTAACTTTGCTCTTCTTCTGTTCCGCTTCGGCTCGTTCTTTGATTCTCCCCAGGGCGGCTTCGATCAGCTTCTCGCGCACCTGGCCGGGGAGCCTTTGCTCGGCGACTGCTTCCTTCGGTGGTTCCTTATCCGCTGTCGTTTCCTTCTTTATTTGTTTTATCTCTTTTCCCTTGATCGATTCTCGCAGAGTTGCTTCCTCGTTCATCCGCCGGGTCTTTTCGAGAATTTTCTCCTTTTTCTCTTTTGGCGGAATTTCGGAGCGAGGCGCGGGCTGTTCCTTTTTCTTTTCTTCTCTGACTGATTTTTGCGCCGGTTTAACCGGTTTGGCCGGTTCTTTGACCGGCATCTTCGTCTCTACTGTTTTCTGAGAGCGTTTTTCCAGATTATCGACCCCCGAACCGCCTAACTTCTCTCCACCCACAAGATCGACGGTATAAACCGGATACGATAAACTCTTCCGTGAGGGCCCGCGGGGCAACACAATTAAGCCCGAAATGAGAACGGCATGGAGGAGGATCGAAAAAAGAAGCCATCTCCAAAAGCCGTTATTCTCATCGAGAGAAGGTACCCAACGGCCCCAAGACTCGTTTGCCGAAGCAAAATGCCTTTCCACCTTTCAGCCCTCTTCTTGGGATGGGGGACGCGAGATCATTCCCAACTTCTGGATTCCAGCCTCCTTGATTGTCGCGATCGCTTTCATGACCACGCCATAACGCACATCCTGATCGGCCCGGAGATAAACCTCTTTGTTTTCCTGGAGCTGACGAATCGCCCGCAATTTCTTTCCCAATTCAGAAAGCGTCATCGGATTATCATTGAGATAGATCCTGCCGTTCCGCGTAATCGCCACCACCAGTTGCTCCTCTTTTCCTGCAATCGCTCCAGCTTTTGCCTGCGGCAGATTCACTTCCACACCCTGCTGGATGATCGGCGCCGTCACCATAAAGATGACAAGGAGGACCAGCATGACATCCACCAACGGGGTGACGTTGATTTGAGAAATGGTCGAGCCGTTTCGCTGACTGGAAGAGTCAACAGCCATAATAACCTCACTTGGCAATAGAGTACGCAGTCAGTAGCGCGCGTTTGGCAGCCCATTGCGGTTCCCCTCAGTCCCGCTTGGTGCCCATTGTCTACTTTAAAAAATGGCGCTCAGCGATGTTCAGGAATTCATGCGAAAAATTGTCCATGTCGGCGGCTAGAACTTTAATCTTTTGCAAGAAGTGGTTGTAGGCCATAACCGCAGGTATAGCGGCGGCTAGTCCGGCCGCCGTAGCGACCAATGCCTCGGCAATTCCGGGAGCCACGGCCTGGATACTTGACGAGTGGGTGACGCTCAGTCCCCGGAAAGCGTCCATGATGCCCCAGACCGTACCGAACAGACCAATAAACGGTGTCGTGCTTCCCGTTGTTGCGAGGAAACTCAGCGACTTTTCCAATTTCGTGATCTCCACGCTCGTGGCTCGCTTCATCGCTCGATCGACATTGGCCACGCCACTGAGCTCGGTGGTGAGGCCTTCTCCCTGTTGGGCCTCCTTCTTAGTGCGTGAGACCCTGAGCAACTCTTCGTAGCCGGCGCGAAAGACCTGTGCTACTGGGCTAGCCTTGAGCTCGCGGCTGGCATCGTGGATCGCGGTGAGATTTCGGCGGTCCCAAAAAATCTCGATAAAGTTTTCCGACTCGTTTTCGGCTGTGCGCACGTGCCGGTATTTATAAAAAATAATCCCCCAACTAACGACTGAAAAAAAAACCAGCAGGTAGAGAACACCCTGGACCACCGGTCCTGATCCGGTGATAAGTTCTAAAATGCCATGCTGCTGACGTGGGATCAACTCTGTCTGGGCCAGCAGTTGCAGAAACCAAGAGGAAGGCATGAGAGGGTTCCAATTACCCATTTGACAAGGTATTATAAGCCCTGTTTTTAGTCAAACGAAGATCTGATATACCTGGGTCAAATTCCACAGGCTGCTGGAAAGTAGATTGCGTCCGTTCGATTTGCTTAGAACGAGCGGAAAGCCGCAATCCATTGAGCCCCGTTGACCCTGAGCCCGTCGAAGGATGAACCGGCGAGTTCGGCGGCTCCTAACGTTCGCGAGAGCAGACGCATATGGCCATTCGCAAGATTGATGAGCTTAACATAAAAGACAAAAGGGTTTTCGTTCGGGTGGACTTCAATGTCCCGATCGAGCAAGGAAGAGTGACCGAGCCCCATCGGATTGACAGCGCCCTGCCGACGATCCGTCTCGTGCTGTCTAGCGCGAAAAAGGTTATCATCGCCTCTCACCTGGGAAGGCCCGGAGGCAAAAAGAGCGCCGAATGGAGCCTCGCCCCGGTTCGCGACTACGTTGAGCAAGCGCTCGCAACTCCTGTCACACTGGCTCCCGATTGCATCGGGGCTGAAGTGGAAGCCCTGGTTCGCGAGCCGCATCCTAAAATCATATTGCTGGAAAACCTGCGCTTTCACAAGGAGGAAGAGAAAAACGATCTCGACTTCTCCCGGGCGCTGGCCTCACTGGCCGATGTTTACGTCAACGACGCTTTCGGCGCAGCGCATCGAGCCCACGCGTCGACCGCTGGAATGGCGAGTTTCTTTCACGAAAAGGCCGCCGGCCTCCTCCTGTTCAAGGAACTGGAGTACCTGGGACGGATCCTCTCTTCTCCGGAGAGGCCCTTTATTACGATTTTGGGCGGGGCGAAGGTTTCAGACAAAATCGGTATCTTGCAAACTCTTCTATCTAAGGTGGACGCTCTGTTGATCGGGGGAGGCATGGCCTACACTTTTCTTAAAGCGCGTGGGGCGGGTGTGGGGAAATCTCTGGTGGAAGAGGAGCGGCTAACGCTCGCACTCGAGATCGCCGCTCAGGCTGAAGCCCGGGGCATTCCTTTTCTGCTTCCCGTTGATCATGTAGTGGCAGACACAGCCAAAAAAAATCCAAGTACCGTCGAGGGTGACATTCCGCCGGATTTCCTGGGACTGGATATCGGCCCTAAGACTGCGGACCAATTCTCCACAGAAATCCGAAAAGCCCGAATGGCCCTATGGAACGGGCCTCTCGGGATGTTTGAAGTGAACGAGTTTAGTCGGGGCACGATCTCGATCGCCAAAACTCTGGCCGAATCCAGAGCGATCAGTATTGTCGCGGGAGGGGACACAGTTGCGGCAATTACAAAAGCTGGGGTTGAGGAAAAAATCACACACCTCTCTACCGGCGGCGGAGCAACGCTGGAATTTCTTGAAGGCAGAAAACTGCCGGGCATTCAGGCGCTCGAGACATAAAAATGGCACTACCCCTGGTCGTCGGCAACTGGAAGATGCATGGCACTCCCGCTGAAGCCTTCTCACTCGCCCGGGGTATCCGAACCGGGCTGAAGCGCGTCCAGGGTGTGGAGGTGGTTCTCGCCCCTCCCTTTACATCCCTGAGCGCTGTTTACAAGGCCCTCCGCGGAAGGTCCATTGGACTGGCGGGGCAAAATGTCTTCTGGCAGGAGCAAGGCGCCTTCACAGGAGAGATCAGCCCGAAAATGCTTTTGGAGTCAGGCTGCGGTTTCGTTATCGTGGGCCACTCAGAAAGGCGCCGCATTTTGGGCGAGAGCGATCAATTTATAGGCAAGAAGACAGTTGCCGCCCTGGCCGCGGGCCTGAGACCGATTTTATGTGTCGGCGAGACGCTGCAGGAAAGAAGGCAGGGTTCCACTCGGAAAATCATTGGCCGCCAGCTCCGGGTCGCGTTGAAGGGTATAACGAAAAATGCTATAGGAAAAATCGAGATTGCTTATGAGCCGGTATGGGCCATCGGTACCGGCCGCAATGCCACCCCTGATCAGATCAGCCTGGCACATCAATGGATCAGAGAGCTCTTGAGGAAACTTGCCGGGAACGAACAGGCGGCAAAAAGCCGCATACTTTACGGCGGTAGCGTGCGACCTGAGAACGCAGGCGACTTAGCCCGCGCCCCGGAAGTGAACGGTCTATTGGTCGGAGGAGCAAGTCTGAAGGCGGAAAGCTTTCTCAGCATTGTCAATCAATTCATTTCCATTTGAATAGGGCGTGACGTGAAAGGAGGCCGGTTCAACGGCCCGTAAAATATGATTATTTTTGTGACCGTTATCCATATTATCGTCAGCATCGGTCTCATTCTGATTGTCCTCTTGCAGACCGGCAAGGGCGCAGACATGGGAGCTGTTTTCGGCGGCTCGAGCTCCACCATCTTCGGCAGCAGCGGCGCAGGGAACTTCCTCACGCGCCTGACGACCGGGTTCGCCGTCGTATTCATGATCACGTCACTTACGTTGGGCTATTTCTCGGGGAAACGATCTTCCTCCAGCGTCTTTGACAGGGGGGGACAACAGGCTGAGCAACCGGCTCGCCAGCAGCCGATTCCGGTGCCACAGTCGCCGGCGTCCCAGGGTCAAAAACCGCCTCAGGCGCCTCCAGATCAGGCTCCACAGACGCAAAAGCCCGCAACCCCATAGTCAGGAGTTCTTGGTTTTGAGTTCCTAGTTCTGCATAGATCTTGATTTTTGGCTCAACTTCAGCATTGAGAACTCAATTCGTGTTAATGTGCGAGGATGGCGGAATCGGCAGACGCGCTAGTTTGAGGGGCTAGTGCCAGAGATGGCGTGGGGGTTCAAATCCCCCTCCTCGCACCATTCTTACCCCCATTAGCATCAATCGGCCACCGGTCCGATTGACAATTTCTCGGTACAATTGAGATAATAGCGTCCGGCCGTGGGTTTTGCACCGGAGCTCGACCTGCAAGGTCGGAATTGGATTTAGCTTTCGCCCGACTGGGTCACTCCAGCCGGGATTTTTTATTCGTCCGCCGTTTGTGTTGGCCACACCTCATCGCCCTGGTTCTGATCGCCCTTCTGCCGCTGCTGATTTTCAGCGTTGTCATGATCGTCCTGTTCAGCCGGAACCAGCAGAAGATCCACGAAGAGGACTTGCTTCACACTGCCAGCGCCCTGGCGCTTCTTATCGACCGCGAATTACAGGGCTCGATTCGAACTCTTGAGGCGCTAGCGACATCGGAGCATCTCGACTCAGGAGACCTGCGAAGCTTTTACGAGCAGGCAAAACGGGTCTTAAACGCGCAAGCGGGATCGGAGAGCATTATGCTCGCTGACCCCGTCACACAGCAGCAACTTTTAAACCTGCGGCTCCCATTTGGCTCTCAACTCCCCAAGCCAGGGGAACCCGCCATTATTCAAACCGTATCGGAAACCGGGCACCCCCGGTCTCTGATCTGTTTTGGGCTCGGGTTCCTCAAGCGTACCTGATTGCCGTTTTTGTTCCGGTCCTTCGCGAGGGAATGGTCAAGTACATCCTCGCGGGCAGCATCTCTCCAGTCTTCCTGGCCGAGCTTCTTTCACGAGCGGTAGTTTCCAACAACCTGGAAATAATTGTCTCTGACAAAAACAAAAAGGTCCTGGCTACAAACCGGAATACTACGCCGCCTCTCGGTAAGCCTGAGACTCAGGTCTTTCCTGCTAAAAGCCATGTGAATCGGGAACTGACTTGGCAAGGGGTGACGGTCGACGGATCAGCAGTGCAGGTTGCGGCTTCCCGTTCCAACCTGTCGGGTTGGATTGTGCGCGTGGCAATTCCCCACTCAGTTACCCACGGTCCCGTGCAGCGTTCGCTCATGCTGGTTGCGGGCGGCGGGCTTCTTCTGCTCGGGATTGGCATTCTTATCGCCATCGCCTTTGGCCGGCGAATTTCCGACCCCATTGCCGTTCTTTCTGAGGCGACCGCGCGCCTGGAGCGTGGCGAGGCGCTACAGGTTCCAACTTCCCGTATTTCCGAGGTTAATCGGTTGGCGAGTGCGCTCGAAAAAGCCAATGTCAACAGAACCTACGCGGAAGAGCAGCTCAGGTCACGCTATGAGGAAATCAAGACCATCCATCAGATTAGCCAGTGGGTACTGTCTTTTGACAGCCTGCAATCTGTCCTGGATGCAATTTTAGAAAAAGCGATCCAAATCGGCGGGTTCGATATCGGGAGTATCCGCTTGTTGAATAACAGCCGCGAGGTCTTCCACGCGGGGAGTTTCCATGGCTACCGCGATCCCGCGAATATCTCGCACCATCACAGGAGCGCAAAGGGCCCGGCGGCCGGCATGTTGGGTTCCAGAGTGATCGCGGAAAGAAAGAGCATTGTCTTGGAAAATGTTGACTCGTCAGAGGGTATACGGACCTTGAAAAGAGAAGGAGTTAGGTCCGCTGTCCTGGTACCGATCTTTACTCAAGAACGAGAGGTTATGGGAATTATCCAACTTGGCAGCCGTACGCCGAGAGAGTTTTCTCCCGATGAAATCCACTTTCTTAAAACCGTAGGAACTCAGATGGGCGTAGCCGTGCAAAAAGGGTATCTTTACGAGAAAATAACCAACCAGTCGCTGTCGCTGGAAAAGTCCAACAAAGAACTCGAAATCCGCTCCTGGCAGCAGTTGGTGCTAGGCCATTTGGGGCACCTTGCGTTGGCACAGACCAACCTTTCGGCCCTTTTTGACGAAACCGTCTTTCTCGTCTCGCAAACTCTGCAGACGGATCACTGTGAGATTTTAGAACGTCTTCCCGGTGGTGAGGAATTTCTGCTGCGCGCGCGGGATGGGAAGAAGGCTGCGTAGGTCACGCGACGGTCGGCGCCGGGCGACAATCAGCCGCGGGTTATGTCCTCTCCCGCAGAGAGCCGGTGATTTTCGAAGATCTTCCGACAGAGAGTCGATTCGGCATTCCGCCGCTGCTTTCGGAGCACGGGGTGGTCAGTGGGATAATTGTCACTATCCAGGGCAAAGAAAAACCGTTCGGCGCTTTGGGCGTGGGTGTCACCAGCCCACGTACATTCACGGCTAATGAGGTTAACTTCCTCGATTCTGTCGCAAATCTACTTAGAGCCGCGATCGAGCGCCAGACAGTGGAAGATGCTCTGCGCCGGACCGAGGCCCAACTCCGGACGGCAATTGAAAGCTTGCCCTTTGATCTCTGGGTCCGCGACAAGGATGGACGGTGCATAATGCAAAATTCTACTTGTCAACAAAATTGGGGTGTAAACGTTGAAAAAACCCTTGAAGACATACCATTGAGCCGCGAAATTCTGGAGTCATGGCAAAGCAAGAACCGCCGCGCCCTCGCCGGTGAGGTGGTTCGCCAAGATGAAGAGCATCTTTTTGGCAGAGAAGAGAGGTTTTTTCATACAATCGTTGCGCCGGTACACGATGGGGATCGAGTACTGGGTGTTTTAGGATGTAACATCGACATTACAGAGCAGAAGCGAGCAGAGAAGGAGCTTCGGCTTGAGCGCGAACGTGAGGCGGCTCTGTACGACCTGACTCGCACCATTACTTCGAGCCTGAATCTCGACACGGTCTTCAACGACCTGCTAAGGAAAACCGATCTTCTTCCCTATTCCGCTGCCACCCTCAGGCTTTATGACAAAGACAGCGGTGAATTTGAGCCTACGGCCTGTCGGAACATAAATCAGAAAATCTGGCGCGAACTAACCGGACCCTTTTCGCTGGCCAAGCGGGTGTTCAAAAGCCGGACACCTGCAAAAATCATCAATGTCCAGAGCGACCCGAGAGTGACCTTTCCAAACCATCTTCATGAACTAGGTCTGGTCTCTTGCCTTTCCGTGCCTCTGATAGCAGGAATGAGGTTCTGGGAGTCATAACCTTCTACACTGAGCGAGAGCACGACTTCAGCAGCGAAGAGATCGAATTTCTCCAAACGCTTGCAAACCAGGCTGCGATAGCCATCTACAATGCCCAACTGTATCAGGAAGTTCGGACCAGCAGCGAGCGGCTGCGACAGCTTTCAAAGCGGCTCGTGGAGGTGCAGGAAGCGGAGCGGCGCCAAATCGCCCGCGAACTTCACGATGAGATCGGCCAGGGGCTCACGGCTCTCAATTTCAGCCTGGAAAGAAGTCGCCGCTCCGCCGGAGACGGGATCACAGCCGTTCTCGGCCAGGCACAGGAGCTGGTGAGTGAGCTTTTCGTCCGGGTACGGAACCTATCGCTCGATTTGCGGCCCTCGATTCTTGACGATCTTGGGCTTTTGCCTGCTTTACTCTGGCACTTCAAGCGTTTCAGCGCGCAGACACCGATGAAAGTGGACTTCAAGCACAGCGGCCTGGAAGGAGTAAGGTTTTTACCGGAAATAGAAATCTCAGCCTACCGGATCGTTCAAGAAACCTTAACTAACGTCGCACGCCACGCCGGCGTGCAAGATGTAAGGGTATGGGCGGCTTCCGATCATCAGAATCTCCGAATCGAAATAGAAGATAACGGAGCCGGTTTCGATCCCAGGACGGTTATGGCTGCCGGCAAAACGGGCGGTCTTACCGGCATTCGCGAGCGGGTTTTTCATTTGGCCGGAAAACTGACCGTGGACTCGGCCCGCGGGATGGGCGCCCGCCTTTTAGCTGAGTTGCCTCTGACGGGCCGGGCCGAACGAGAGGAAGAAAACCAATGGCCGTGATTACCGTTTTTTTGGCGGATGATCATAAGGTGATGCGGGAAGGGTTAAGCGGGTTGTTGGAAATGGAATCGGACTTCCGGGTAGTCGGCCAGGCCGGGGACGGCCTGGAAACCGTTCGGTTGGTCGTGCGCCTGAAACCGAATGTCCTGGTTGTCGATCTCACCATGCCAGGCCTGAACGGCCTCGAGGTTATCCGTCAGGTCAAGCACGAATCACCGAAAACTCGCGTCCTCGTTCTATCGATGCACGCCAACGAAGCGTATGTGTTGGAAGCGCTGCAGAACGGGGCCGGAGGCTACGTGCTCAAGGAAGCCAGCGTAGCGGACCTCATATCCGCAATCCGCGAGATAGCCGCTGGCCGCCACTATCTGAGCTCCCCGCTTTCCGAACATCTCCGCCTATCTGGAAAAGGCCAGAGAATCAAATCTGGACATCTATAATACGCTTACGGATCGAGAGCGGGAAGTCCTGCAATTGGCAGCCGAGGGAAACAGCAATGTCTGGCGCCCCCGCGCCAGACGTTTCTGCGCCGAGCTACCCTATTGCCTCCCAGTACCAAATGGACTAGCTTAGCTCTTGGAGGAAAACTATGTTCGGCATTGGTATGCCGGAGCTGATTGTGATTCTGGCGGTCGCGTTGATCGTTCTCGGACCCAAAAGACTGCCGGAAATTGCGCGCGCTCTGGGGAAAGGCCTCGCCGAATTTCGCCGCGCTACGGACGAGCTGAAAGACGAACTCCGGCAGGTGGAACGCGAGATTGAAGAGTCTCCGCACGCCACACCTGATGACGATCCTCTTCTAGCCAATAGAGAAACCGCTCCGACGACTACATCAACAACCTCAGTTCCTGCCCAAGAGAGTGAAAAACAGCCAAGGTAAAGGGCATCCCGATGATGCCCGAATGCCGCTGACCTCCCACCTGGCGGAGCTCCGCTCCTGCCTGATCAAAGCGCTGGCGGCGGTTCTGGCAGCCTTCATTCCCTCCTTTACCTACGCGGAACTCATTTTTGGCGCTCTCACCGTCCCTTTAAAAAGCCTGCAGATTCCCGGGCTGAAGCTTATCGGAACGGCCGTGTCGGAGGCGTTCTTCACAAAAATGAAGGTTGCCTTTATAGCTTCGATCTTTCTCACGTTCCCGGTTATTCTCTGGCAGACTTGGCGCTTTATTGCCCCTGGACTGTACGAGGATGAAAAGCGTTACGCCCGCAGCTTTGTGTTCTTCGGGAGCCTGTTTTTCCTGTTGGGTGCCTGGTTCTGTTATGAGGTGATGTTTCGGGTCGGATTTCGTTTTCTTCTCGAGCGGTATCAGGTCATCGAGGTTCGGCCCGCCATCAGAATTGCCGAATACCTTTCATTTTCTTCCAGCCTGCTGTTGGCTTTCGGAGTGGTCTTCGAACTCCCTATCGTCGCGTATTTTCTGACTCGCATCGGCCTGATGGATCACCGATTCCTGATCCGCGAAATCCGCTACGGGGTCATTTTCATCTTCATCCTGGCGGCTGTCTTAGCCCCGCCGGATATTGTTGCCCACGTGCTGTTATCCTTCCCTCTCGCCGTTCTCTACGGTGTGAGCATAGGCGCTGCCTATCTGGCCAGCAGGAATAGAAGCTAATGGAGACAGCCCGAGAAGGGGTTCCTGGAACGGGCGGGAGTCTTGAATTTTGAGCCTTTTGAATCTAGATCACTGACTCGAAGTTGTACACTAAGAAGTAAGAACTGATTTTTTTGCGGCTTATTTGTTTTCGACGGGCAGGTTGTCGTCGTTGATGAAGACGGCGGCTGCGAATACGGTCGTCCACAAACCGTCTTTATTGCCGATCGCCGATTGCGTAATGTTCGAGGTCCGAACGATTTTTCCTGACATTTTAAAAATCTGCTCGCGCTCGTCCCAGTCCGAATCCGGATTAAATTCGATGCCCAGGGTCGTGGCGAGCATGCTCGCTGCCAGATCTTCAGCGTATTCTCCCGCCTTTTCTTCGGTCTCGCCGAAGGAATGATGCTCGGAAAGATAGCCGTACTGCTCCTGGTCGGCCGGAATCGCAACGCCCACGGAAGCGGCAACCAGACGGTTGGGCTCGTTCGTGCTTTCACGATCATAGACGCAAAAGACAATTTCACCGGGCCGCAACTGTTTGAGTCCCTCCTCCTTCGAGATCCTCTTGCATCCCGGGGGGTAGATGCTGGAAACGAGGACGAGATTGCAATGCGCCAAGCCGGCGGCTCGCAGAGCCAACTCAAAAGAAGCCAGTTTCTCTTTGTGGACTCCGGCTCCTTTGGTAAAAAAAAGTTTTTTCGGAACCATCAGTGGTTGGTCTATAACATGAAAGAAAAAACGTGACAAGAATTTTCTTGTCCCGGCAAAGAATATGCGCTCGTTTAGAGCCGTTGCGGCGTGATTCAAGGCATGACACGTCCGTCACTAACGATCTCAGGGGCCTCCCTTTACTCCACAACAACCGCCACAGCGCCGGCTTCGACGGTTTCTCCCGCCTTGACTTTCACCTCTTTCACCTCCCCGTTGATGGGGCAGCGCAACTCGTTTTCCATTTTCATCGCTTCTATTATAACCAACCCCTGGCCTTTCTCCACATTTTCTCCTTCGGAAACGAGCACTGCGATGATTTTTCCAGGCATCGGCACCGTCACCTCCTGCCGTCCCTGAAGTTGAATGCCCCCCTGTAATCCGCCCAGGCGCATCCGCCTCTCATCCACCAGACGAATATGATAGCTTCTGCCGTCCACCAGGACCCGATACTCGTCCTCACGGATATCGACATCGATTTCAAACGAGCGGTTGTCGACGATTAAAGAGTAACTGCTCAGTCCTGTCTTCTTACCGTCGACCAGAAACTCATTCCCATCAACGCAAACCCGGTAGACGGACTTGCCCACCTCTTCGATTTCGACCGAGTACATCCGCTCCCTTAGCTGAGCCATGAACGCCATAAGAGCTCCCCCTGGGACCCATTCCTAATGTTGCTTTTCAAGTCTGTTGCGCTGCAGTTTGCGTCATGCGCTGAGCCCAGTCGAAGGGCCTGTCCTGAGCAAAGCCGAAAATCGAATGGCCGCTTCAAAGCAAAAAACCCGCTGTCCGAGAACGCCGGGTTCTAATTGCTCGATCGCTACCGGTTCCTGCTCCGCGGCGGAAGGTAGCGCAGCGAGGCTCTCCGCCCTTCGGCCCGCCACTGGGAGGGCTCAGTCACGCTCTTTCGCAGAAGCTGATTGGCCAATTCCTGTTCGCGGTGCAAAGCGGCAATCGCTGCGGACGCGAGGGCAATCTCGTTGTGAGGATAGACTTCCTCTTTTCGCCTCAGGCGATACTCATCTTCAATGAAGCGGGTATCAAAATCTCCCGCCATAAAGCGCGTATGGCGCAAAATCCACTGATGAAAAGGGATGTTGGTCTTGATGCCGCGAATCTGGTATTCGCGTAGCGCCCGGCGCATACGTAAAATCGCTTCGATGCGGTTTTCTCCCCAAATCACCAGCTTGGCGATCATCGGATCATAGTAGATAGGAACCTCAGCTCCTTCATAAACGCCGCAATCGTTTCTCACCCCAAGCCCTTCGGGCAAACGCAGCCCCTCTATCTTTCCCGGACAGGGTATGAAATCATTCTCCGGGTCTTCGGCGTAAATCCGGCACTCGATAGCATGCCCATTGATCTTGATGTGGCGCTGCCGCCAGGGGAGGTAACCTCCGGCCGCCACTTCAATCTGAGCCTTAACGAGATCGATTCCCACCACTCTCTCGGTAACCGGGTGCTCGACCTGCAGGCGGGTGTTCATTTCCAGAAAGTAAAAATTCCCCCTTCGATCCAGGAGAAATTCGAGCGTTCCAACTCCCACGTAACGAACCGCCCGGGCGCCCCGTATGGCAAGCCGGCCTATATTCCTTCTCATCCGCTCATCCAACGCAGGAGCAGGGCACTCTTCAATGATCTTCTGGTGGCGCCGCTGGATCGAGCATTCCCGATCATAGAGGTGGACCACATGGCCGCTCTGGTCGGCAAGAATCTGCACCTCCACATGACGGGGATGATCCAAAAACTTCTCAACGTAAAGCCGCGAATCGCCAAAAGAGGAGGCGGCCTCCGAGCGGACGGCCCGGTAAGCTGAGGGCACCTCACGAGCCGAACGGACCAGTCTTAGCCCTTTTCCTCCACCCCCTGCGACCGCTTTCAACATAAAAGGGTAACCGACGGTCCCCGCCACTTTCAGCACATCCTCTTCAGACCTCAAAACCCCGTCCGAGCCTGGGACAACGGGGATTCCAGCCGATTTCATCACCGCCCGTGCCTTCACTTTGTCCCCCATTTGGTCAATGACTTCGGGGGATGGACCGATAAACACAATCCCGTTCTCCCGGCATGCGCGAGCGAAATTGGCGTTTTCAGCGAGGAAGCCATAGCCAGGATGAATCGCCTCAGAGCCGCTTCTCCTGGCGGCCTCCAGGATCCGATCGATGCTGAGGTAACTCTCTATAGATGAAGGAGGTCCGATCGGGTACGCATAATCCGCGTACTTGACGTGCAAGGAGTGCCGATCCGCGTCCGAGTAGACCACAACATTCTCAATGTCCAGTTCCCTGCATGCCCGGATAATCCGGATCGCGATCTCCCCGCGATTGGCGACTAAAATACGCTTGAACATGGCCTCGGGTAGTTATTGGTTGTGAGTTCTCAGTTAATCAGGTAAAGCGAAGCGCCCGCCAGCCAACTCAAAATTTAGAGCTAAGAACTCAAAACTATTAGAGTGGTATATTCCCATGTTTCTTGGGTGGGGTTGTCTCCCGCTTGTTTTTCAACATCTCCAGGGATCGGATCAAAATAGGTCGGGTCTCCTCGGGATAAATAACAGCATCCACATAGCCCAGTTCGGCGGCCTTGTAGGGATTGGCAAACGTCTCGCGATAGCTATTGACCAATTCTTCTCTGGTTTTGGCCGGCTCCTCGGCCTTTTCCAGAATCTCGCGGAAAACGATATTGATCGCCCCCTCTGCGCCCATCACGGCGATTTCTCCGGTTGGATACGCAAGATTGATGTCACCTTTGAGATGCTTGCTCGACATGACAATATAGCCTCCACCATAGGCCTTCCGGGTGATCACCGTAACTTTGGGCACCGTCGCCTCGGCATAGGCGTACAGCAGCTTGGCCCCATGGCGGATGATTCCATTAAATTCCTGCGCGGTTCCAGGCAGAAATCCCGGTACGTCAACAAACGTCACCACCGGAATATTAAAGCAATCGCAGAAACGAATAAAGCGAGCCGCTTTGACCGAGGCATCGATATCGAGACAACCCGCCAGATGAGCCGGCTGATTGGCTACAATCCCGACCGGTTTTCCGCCTAGCCGAGCAAAGCCAACGATAATGTTGGGCGCAAAATCACGTTGGACTTCGTAAAAGTACCCCTCATCCGCCACTGCAAGGATGAGTTCCTTCATGTCGTAGGGGCGATTAGGATTATCAGGGATCAGGTCCTTCAGCTTTTTTTCGAGTCTCACGGGGTCGTCTTCGGTTGGGTGAAAAGGGGGTTCTTCCTGGTTATTGCTCGGCAGAAAGCTCATGAGCTCCCGGATCATCAGCAGAGTCTGTTTCTCATCCTCGCCGGTAAAGTGGGCGACACCGCTTTGGGCACTATGAGTTTTAGCCCCACCCAGTTCTTCTTTACTTACCTCTTCGTGGGTAACAGTTTTAATGACGTCCGGACCGGTGATGAACATGTAACTATTGGTTTTCACCATGAAGATGAAGTCCGTAATCGCGGGAGAATAGACCGCCCCACCCGCACACGGTCCCATAATTGCGGTAATTTGAGGAACGACGCCCGAAGCCATCACGTTTCTCAAGAAGATTTCCCCATAGCCAGCCAGGCTGACAACCCCTTCTTGAATTCGCGCTCCTCCGGAATCGTTGATGCCGACAATCGGAGCGCCGTTTTTCAGGGCCAGGTCCATGACCTTGCATACTTTCTCGGCAACGACGCCGCTGAGACTTCCTCCAAAAACTGTAAAATCCTGGGAGTAGACGTAGACCAGCCTGCCATCGATGGCGCCATAGCCGGTTACCACCGCGTCACCGGGAATTTTGTTCCTGTCCATGCCGAAGTCTGCGCAGCGATGAGTTCTGAAACGATCCAGCTCGACAAAACTCCCGTGATCGAGCAGGATTTCTAATCTTTCCCGCGCCAGGAGTTTTCCCTGTTGGTGCTGGCGGCGTATCTTGTCCTCACCTCCGCCGAGCTCTGCCGCTAGGTTCATCTCACGGAGTTTTTCCGACATATCTTTTATGGGCATGGAACAACTTCTCCAAAAGGTTCAGTGATCTCAGCGTGCGTGAGTTATTGACCGACGAAAGGTCACGACACATTGCAGCTCGTGGGATAGGGGCTGAGCGGATAGCACGTGGTGCTGAGACGATTTCGCTGCTCGGCCATATGTTTCGTGGTCCTTCCCGATGTCTGCTCTCAAGTGGCGGTTTGAAACCAGCCTCGTGGTGCCTGCTAACTACCCCTCAACGGAAGGTTCGCGGGAATACCTGCTTTTATTGGATAACTCGGCCTGGGTTCGCGCATCATAACAGAAGAGCCCGCTCTGTCAAGCTCCTGAAACTAGTCTGAGCACCTTGAAGATTAATAGTAAAATTGCTAAGTTAGCTTATTTTTGAAGTTATAGGA
>JACQUW010000365.1 GCA_016210115.1 Deltaproteobacteria bacterium
CGGTAGTAGCTCAGTTCCTCAGCTCCCGGGAGAATGCCACCTTTCTTCGAAACGGTAGTGATCTCCCAATTTGCGGGGTTCCAGTAAAATCCGGTTCTCACTGAATTGCCGCCATGATATCGTGCCATTGTCTTATCCTCCTTGCAGGACGTTTCTTTTGTTTCGGTGGGAATATAGGGCGAGAGGTGAAGAAAAGAAATTCGGAAGATGCCCTGGAAGAAGGGGATAAACAGCCTAGTTGTTAGGGAAAAAGTGCCAATACCCTTGCGGACCCCAGGATATTCGAAACTGAGTGCATGGCGGAACGAGGCGGGCTAAAAGTCCGCAGTCGCTTCGTTGAAGGGTTCTTTTGGCGAAATTGTTTGGATTGACGCTCCTAGCGCTTTCCTCAGTGGTGCTCTCTTAGAACTTATCCTTTTTGAACGATTTCAGAGACGAGGGGCGGTTTCGCAGGACGTCATCTTTCGTTTCGCGGTCGAAGACATAAATCCCGCGATTATGAAGGAGAGTGGGGCGGGCAATAACCCGGCGAGCTCTCGCTGAACAGACGGAACATTTGGCTACTGGCTTATCATCGACTTTTTGTACAGCTTCGAAGCGGTGCCCTTTGTTGCATTCGTATTCATACAGCGGCATAGACCAAAACTCCTATCGGCAAATAAAGCTGGAAGACAGTGTCATCTCTTGGCCGCGACTTGTCAAGGAGTGCGATTCTTGGTATAAATTTTCATGTTTGCTCTGAACGCTGCCAGAAGTTCTAAAAACCCAGGCGACCGTCTGGGTTTTTTTGTTTTCTCCTGAGGAGGTGACCATGTTGGACCAGGAGATTCTTCCTTTAGGCCTGACCTTTGATGATGTGATTTTGCTCCCCGCAGAATCTGCCATTCTTCCCCGGGAGGCGGATGTCGCAACCCGTTTGACCGAGCGGATCCGGCTCAATGTGCCGCTCCTGAGCGCGGCAATGGATACCGTGACCGAATCCCGCACCGCGATCGCCATGGCTCAGGAGGGCGGTCTTGGAATCATTCACCGCAACATGCCCGTGGCGGCTCAAGCTGCGGAGGTGGAGAAAGTAAAAAAGTACGAGAGCGGCGTCATCTCGGATCCGGTGACCGTCCGGCCCGATCAGAAGATCGCGCAGGCGCGCGAAGTCATGCAGAGATACGGGATCTCGGGTGTTCCGGTGACACAGGAAGGCCGGCTCGTGGGCATTCTGACTCACCGAGATCTCCGTTTCGAACGCAGGCTGGATTGCCCCGTGGCGGAGGTTATGACAAAGGAAAATCTGATCACCGCGAGGCCCGGAATCGGGTTTGACGAGGCGATGGAGATCCTGCACCGGCACAGGATTGAAAAATTATTACTCGTCGATGAGCATTATAATCTTAAGGGGCTGATTACGGTCAAAGACATTGAGAAGAAGATTCAATATCCCTTTGCATGCAAAGACGAGCGCGGCCGCCTGCGCGTCGGGGCCGCAGTTGGGGTTGGGCCGGATTCCGAGGAGAGAGTGGAAGCTTTGGTGCGCGCCGGGGTGGATGCGATTGCCGTTGATACGGCACATGGCCACTCCAGGAATGTCCTGGAGGCGATAAAAGGCATTCGCCGGCGCTATCCGGACCTCGACCTGATTGGCGGCAATGTAGCTACCGAAGAGGGTACCCGGGCCCTCATTGATGCAGGAGTCAATGCAGTCAAAGTGGGTGTCGGCCCGGGTTCCATATGCACCACGCGCGTCGTTTCCGGAGTGGGAGTGCCCCAGCTCACCGCAATCACAGTTTGTGCCAGAGCAGCCGGGCGCTACCATGTGCCGGTTATTTCTGACGGAGGCATCAAGTACTCGGGCGACATTACGAAGGCGCTTGCGGCCGGCGCACTTTCGGTGATGATCGGCTCGCTTTTTGCCGGCACCGAGGAAAGCCCTGGAGAAACGATTCTATATCAAGGAAGGACCTACAAAGTATATCGGGGCATGGGTTCGATGGGAGCCATGGGAGACGGAAGCAGAGACCGGTACGGCCAGGGCGGCGTTGAGCTTATGAAGCTCGTGCCGGAGGGAGTTGAGGGGCAGGTGCCGTATCGAGGTTCGCTTTCTTCCAATATTCATCAGTTGGTCGGTGGGCTTCGGGCCGGGATGGGTTATCTCGGCTGCCGGACCATTGAGCAGTTGCGCACCAAGGCGCGCTTCATGCAGGTAACATCGGCGGGCCTCAAGGAAGGACACGTCCACGATGTCTTCATAACCAAGGAGGCGCCGAACTATCGCGCCGAATGATGCCAGCCGCCGAGAAGAGGGCGGCTGCGGCGTGGCACTTCAGCCTCGTGTTTTCACGTAGTCCGCGCGTACCCTCCGGTGCGAGTCTTGTTTCCCCTTAAAGCTCCTTCTCGACTGCGGTTTGAGGACTATCCAATGATTCTGATTCTCGATTTCGGCTCCCAGTACACGCAGCTTATCGCGCGACGCGTCCGTGAGGCCAACGTTTACTGCGAAATCCATCCCTTCAATATTTCCCTGGAGGAGATCCGAAGGCTCAAGCCTGAGGGAATCATTCTTTCCGGCGGTCCGGCGAGCGTGTATCAGGAGACCGCTCCCAGAGTCGCGGACGAGCTTTTCGCTTTGCCCGTCCCTTTTTTTGGGATCTGCTATGGGATGGGGATGCTCAATCTGTTCGCAGGCGGTGAAGTGGCGCGGGCGGAGCGACGCGAGTATGGTCCCGCTGAGGTGTTCGTCGACGACGTTGCTGATCTATTTTATGGTTTCCCGAAGAGAGAGCCGGTTAGAGGCTGGATGAGCCACGGAGATCGAATGAATTCCCTGCCGAAGGGCTGGGTGGTACTCGCGCATACGCAGAATTCCCCCATCGCGGCTTTTGCGGATCCAAAAAGGCGTCTTTTTGGCGTTCAGTTTCATCCCGAGGTGGCCCATACGCCGCGCGGCATGGAGATTCTGAAGAACTTTCTCTTTCAGATCTGCGGCTGTGAGCCTTCCTGGACCATGGGGCATTTTATCGAAGCGTCGGTCGCCAGAATTCGTGAGCAGATCGGAGACGGCCGCGTGGTATGCGCGCTCAGCGGAGGGGTGGACTCTTCCGTTGTGGCAACCCTGGTTCAGCGAGCGATTGGCGATCGCCTGACCTGCATCTTCGTCAATAACGGCCTTCTCCGCCGAGGAGAAGGGGAACAGATCTCAGGTCTCTTTGCAGAGCGATTTGGGCAAAACTTCCGTTATATCGATGCCGCAGCTCGGTTCCTTTCCGCTTTAAAGGGAGTCGAGGATCCGGAGCAGAAGCGGAAGATCATCGGCCATCTTTTCATAGAAGTTTTCGAGGAAGAAGCCAAAAAGCTCGGCGACGTCAAGTTCCTCGCTCAGGGAACGCTCTATCCCGATGTCATCGAATCCGTTTCGTTCATCGGGCCATCGGCAACAATCAAGAGTCATCATAACGTGGGCGGGCTTCCGCCGCACATGGAGCTTCAACTGATCGAACCGCTGCGGGAGCTATTCAAAGACGAGGTACGGCGGCTGGGGCAAGAGCTGGGCCTCCCCCGAGAACTGATCCAACGACAGCCGTTTCCGGGCCCGGGTCTTGCCATCAGGGTCTTGGGTGAAGTCACAGAGGAGCGGCTGGAAATTCTTCGCGCCGCCGATGTCATTGTTCTCGAAGAGATTCGGAAAGCTGATTTGTATGACAAGGTCTGGCAGTCTTTTGCCATCCTTCTACCTATCCGGACCGTGGGTGTCATGGGAGATGAGCGGAGCTACGAAAACGTCGTGGCGCTGCGCGTCGTGCAGAGCGAAGACGGGATGACGGCCGATTGGGTCCCGTTAGGACCGGATCTCCTCGCAACGATCTCGAATCGCATCATCAACGAAGTCCAGGGCGTTAACCGTGTCGTTTACGATATCTCTTCAAAGCCTCCGGCGACGATCGAGTGGGAGTAGGGGCGCAATTTATTGCGCCCTAGGAGGGCGTGATGAATCACGCCCTCCTACATGCGGGAATGGCGCTACTGCACTTTGACTTCGAATTCCAGCTCGTCTTCTCCGTAGAAAAAGCCTCGCCTTTTGACTTTGACTTTGATCGGCTCGCCTGTTTTCTTGTAAAGCAGCGCGATTTTCACATCCTCTATGCTCGCGGTTGGATGGCCGTCCAGCGATAGAATAACATCTTCCACCTGGAGACCCGCTTTCTCAGATACGCTGTCTTTGGAGAATCCCGCAACGCGCAGCGTTTGATTCTGTTCATCAAGCAGCACCATGAGCCGCGGCGCCGTGGCGCCTTTTGAAGGCTGCGGGAACACAATAAAGTCGGCGATTCCTTTCTCCAGTTGCGCGTCGCTTAAGATGATCTCATATTCGAATCCGTTTCTCCGGAAGCTGCGCTTGGGTATGCCCGAACCATAGACGAGATGGCCCGAGCCGGCCAAAACAACCATGCGGTAGTCAGGATTTTCCTTGAAAAACGCATCCACCGATTCGGCCATGGTCTCGTCCCATAGAACTTGAGCCTGGTAGAAAAAATCGAAATTTCTTTCCCGGGAGGGGTGGTGGGCCGCAAAAATCTCCTTGAGCCGTTCGCGATAAGTCTGGTCGGAAAGATCCAGCTCCCCGGGAATGTGCTGCTTCTCCTCATTCGACAAAGAGTCGATCCCGCCTTTCGAGACCTTCTCCACGATTTCCCGAGGTAAATTCAGGGCAATGACGGGCAGGCGCTGCGCCCGGGCAAAATCGAGGACGGGCTTATACAGGTTATAATCGATGCTCCAGCGCTTGAAGTACTCGGAGCGCTTGAGGAAGGTGCGTTCGTCAATAACACCCGCGATGTAGTCGTCGATCGCTTTTTGGAAGGGCTTTTGAAACATCTCCATGCCGATCGCGATTTTGGGATTTTTCGCGTGGAGGCCCTGAAGGACCTGGAGCTGAAGCTCGTGGTGAGAGAATTTGTCATGTGATTCTCCCACATAGACGATCTTCTTGGTGGCCACGCTTTCAATCACCTTGGACAGGTGGGTGAGAGTCGATACGTCAATGGCTTGGGTCTCCTCTCTTACGACCCGCTGGATTCCGGATTGCGAGGGCTCGATGGTTTTGGAAACGTTGACGCCGTTCTCGAAAGTGAGCGCGGAGTATTTGCCATAATGCCAGATTTTTGGAAACGCGGCCTTCAGCTCATGATCAGAGCCTGTCGAAACGATGCCCACGATTTTTGCAGGATTCAGCGGATTCTTTTTGATACTGAGGTTAAATCCTGTCTCCGGCATCTGAACGCTCCCGTAGAGCCGCCGCATCAGGGGATTGCTTTTGCCGAGCGCGAGGAGCGACGCGGATTGGATTTCCGCGTCTTTGAGCGAATCAGCGGCCTTCAGCTCGGCGCCGCGCTTCTGAAAAGCATCCATAATCGGCTGATAAGAGGAATCTTCGCCAACCGGCCGGACTACAATCAGCTTTTGGGCGCCCAGTAGACCCGCGAGGATAGGGGCGACTTCAGGTTCTGAGAGTTTTCGCGCCGTATCATACCCTTGATCGATGACGAGCCTTAAGGGCTCTTGTTCCAACTCCAGCCGAACTTCCTTTTTTCTTTCTTCAAGCCGGATCCGGGCCGTTTTTTCATCTCCGGAGCGGTAGAAGACCGTCGCCGGAATGTCCAACTGGTAAAGCTCGCCGTTTTGGGCCAGATCGAAGCTCAGGACGAAAGCCTTTCCGTCGCGCTCAACGGAGAGTCCGCCGATCTCGAGCTCAGGAAGTCCTTTGCGACCCGTCCACTGTTTAAAAAACCAGTCCAAACTTTTGCCGGTCTCTTTCTCAAATGCGTTCTGAAGATCGGTCCAGGAGGCCCTCTGAAAACGCATTTGCTGGACAAAGCGCCTGAGGCCGCTGAAAAAGCCGTCATCTCCGGTCATTTGCCTTAGCATGTGGAACACCATCGCCGCTTTGCCGTAGCCAATGACCCTGGAGGCGGAATCGACCCGGTGAGTGAAATTGCCGAGCGGGAAATCATTTTCGTCGCGGACATAACTGGTGTAGTCCAGCAGGATTTGCTTGCGGTATTTCCAGCCCTCCCCTTTTTGCTCTTCATAGAGGTGATCCGCAAGATAAGTCGTCAAGCCCTCCGTCCAATTCCCTTGTTCAGGGGAGTACACATGGTTTCCGAACCATTGATGGAGGATTTCATGACCGAGGGAAGTCTCGACAATGAACGGAAGCCGTACCACATCCTGTCCGAGGAGTGTGTAGGTCGGCATGGAATAGCCTGTGGGGAGGAAATTTTCGACGACCGCAAATCTCTTGAAAGGAAATGGGAGCAGGAGCTTCTCGTAAAGCTCTATGTAGCGCTTGGTGTACTCCAGGTACTTCCTCGCGAGCGCCTGGTCCTCAGGAAAGAAATAGGCCGATAACTCAATGCCGCGAAAACGCTCGTGCGTGACCTGATACCGATTGGTCGCGACAAAGTTGATCCCATCGGCAGGGTGCGGGAATTCAAAGATAAAGGTCGCGGCGCCGTTTTGCTCGAGTTTTTGGATCGTTTCCGCTTCAGCGACAGCGATGTATCCCCGCGGGAGATGAGCTTTGAGGCGATATTTTACGAGCTCCTCGACCTCCGGATACCAGACCGAAGCCAGGAAAATACCTTGCGGCCCGATGACGCTCGGGAAAGCCCCGTCACGGCCGTCCGAGGAGGGCCTCGAAGGCTTGAATACGCCCTCATAGCGAATTTCCAATGTGCCGCTCCGCGGCGGCAGGACGCTGAGAAAGCCGTCATTTAGCTGGAAATCCAAGGGTTGACGGTCGAGATAAACGCTCCGAACCGTCAGGCGCCCGGTCCTGAACCTTACAGGCTTCCCTCCCGCGACGTAAATTCTGCCCAGCCCCGCAATCTTAGAAGCGGGTATATCGAAGGACACCTCCAGATCATACTCGGGCGTTTGCTGCGCGGCGGGATATCCGATCATAAGAATCAGAGACATGGCCACAAGAACTGATGAGACGAGAGTACGATGATGCATCATGGCTCTACTTTACCTAGGCCTGGTCGAGCAGTAAAGCGCGCGCCAAGCGCCGACTCCGGCGACTTCCGTTGACAACCCTTCCTGTGAGGCTATAATCATACGGTTTTCACGTCGGAATCTCTTGGGAGGAACGCAACGATGAAACGTGTCTTTATCCGGCAACAAGCGGGTCTTTTTGCGGCGCTGGCTTTTCTGCTTATTTTCCCGGCGATGATCTGGGGCGACGATGGTGACGAGCACCGTGTTGATCAGCTCCAGCTGGGGACGTCAGGTGGAAACATCAACGACATCAGCAAAGGCTTCTGTTACGGCGGAACCCTCGGGGCGCTGGTGCAAGATGCTAACTCCGTTCAGTACATTCTCAGCAATAACCATGTTCTTGCCAGAACAAATGCGGCAGCAATCGGAGAAGATATCATTCAGCCGGGCCTTATCGATCAGAGTCCGGCTTGCTTCAAAGATGCTAACGATGTTGTGGCGGATCTATCTGCGTTTGTCCGGATCGGGTTTAAGAGCAAGAGGACCATCCCACTGAATTCTGTAGATGCGGCTATCGCTCAGGTGAGGGCCGGGGCACTGGATCCGACGGGCTCTATTTTGGATATTGGAGTTATAAGCAGCGCAACCTTAGCGCCCTCTCTTGGTCGTGAGGTCAAGAAGAGTGGCCGCACGTCGGGACTGACGCATGGAACCATTTCCTCTGTGAACGTGACCGTCGACGTCTCTTATGGCTCGGGAAAAACCGCCAGGTTCATCAACCAAATGTTCATCAGCCCAGGGAGCTTCATAGCATCGGGTGATTCGGGCTCTGTTGCAGTTGAAGATGTGGAAACGTCGCCACGCGCGGTGGGGCTTCTCTTCGCCGGGAGTAGCAGTGTCGCAGTTGGCAGCCCCATTAACGCGGTCTTTAATGCGTTCAAGCCGTCTATCACATTATCTATGTTAGGAAATCCGGCTCCTGCGCCTTCCCAAAGCAGCCTGTTAGACAAAGCATTCGCCTGGGTCATGAGACTCTGGCGCGTGAGCGATAGTCATGCGGCCACTCCAGACTTGCCCGGACAAGCTGATCCGGCAGCCGTAGATGCTGTCAGGAGGGTGAAAGAAAAACACGAAGGCAGGTTAATGAATATTCCGGGCGTCGTGGGTGTGGGTGTGGGGCTCTCAGAAGCGCAGTTGGAAAAGCCGGTGATTGAGGTGTACGTGAAGAGCGCGAGTGACCAGGTCCGCCGGAGTGTGCCCGCTTCCCTCGAGGGTGTTGCGGTAAAGATCGTGGAGACCGGCGAAATCCGCGCCTACTGAGATTCGCATCTCTCAGATTTCTTTCGTATAGTTCGCTGTCCGGATTCGACGCGGAAAATCGATCTCTTCATTACGGCAGGCGTCGATGATCATTTTTGAGCCCCAGTCTTTTCCCGGATGAACCGGATCGAGCCGGCTTCCTTTGACGCGATCGATGATCGCTACGTCGGTCGCCGCATCGACCCGGGTGGCAACCGCCCAAAGAACCTGTGGCTCGTCGTAGACGTCGATGTCGCTGTCCACCACGATTACGTGTTTGAGAAGCTCCGAGGCCGTAAAGGCTGCCATGGCGGCGAGCCTGGGCTCGCCTTCGCAGCGCTTGTCAATGCTGATGTAGCAGTGAAAGCGACCGGTGCCGCTGACCGGAAGACAAACGCCGGTCACAGTCGGCACGACGCTTTGCACGTTGCGGTAAATGCTTCCTTCTTTGGGAATCGCGCCCAGCAGAGCATGCTCGCGGTGGCCGACGAATACATCCATGCAGATGGCGTCCCGGCGATGAGTCATCGCTGTGATCTCCACGATGGGCGATTCGGTCGGGGGTCCATAGTGTCCGGTAAAGTCTCCAAAGGGTCCTTCGGTGTCTCGTTTGTGCGGCAGCAAGAGACCTTCGACAATCATCTCCGCGTCGGCCGGGACGAGCAGCCGCTCGCCGAAACTCTCCGAGGGAACCAGCCGTAATGGTTCTCCCATTATGCTGCCGATGCTCTCGTATTCATCCTCCTGGATGCCGGTGAGGGCGCAGTTGCCCAGATAATAGGCTGGATGGTGGCCAATGACACAGGCAACCGGAAGAGCTTCATTATGGGCCTCGGCTCGAAGGTAGTACTCCCACAAGTGCCGGCGCTCGAAGAACATGACGAGATGGCGCGGATCGCGCACGTAGCAGCGATGAAAAGAAGAGTTATAGACGCCGGTCTCCAGGTCCTTTGCCGACCAGGTCATCGTAAGATAGGGACCTTTATCCTCGACGTGATGGGTCAGGATCGGAAGGGCATATAGATTCGGCTTCGCGACCACTTCTTTGACCGGTGCGTCTTTCCCACTCACGATTTGCGGTTTGAGCCGCCCGGCTTCCCGGCGCTGAAATTCAAGAACGAGATCCAGACCGCTTTTTTCAGGCGGGAGGTTGAAGGCCAGAGCGCAGGCCGGCCGTGAGGCAAAGGTGTTGATCAGCAGCGGAAAGGCGGAAGCTCCGCTTTCGAGCGTATTGAGGTCAGTAAACAGGACGGGGAGAGTCCGTTGCTGTTTTTCCAATTGGGCGAGAAGGCTGCACGCCTCCAATTTGATGTCATGCCTGTCGTGTATCTCCAGGATGCCTTGTCCCGTGCGCCCGGCAATTTCCAGAAAGCTCCTTAAATCCAGCAAGACGACCCCGTTTCTTACTCCTTGGTGTCTTAGTGTCTTCGTGGCTAAAATTCTTGCACTCAGTGTTTCATGATCTTACGCTCGCCCGCAGAGGGTGAAAATGGAGTCATATTCCTCCCACACAACTTGGATTTTCAAGGAGTCCGTCATTCCCGAATGCTTCTATCGGGAATCCAG
>JACQUW010000368.1 GCA_016210115.1 Deltaproteobacteria bacterium
CTGAAAATAAAAAAGCCTCCTTACGGAGGCTCAGCTTAATCTGAAATTTTCTCGCTCCATGTCAAGACATCATGAGAAAAACATCTCCCGTCTGATCACTACAATCTGAAATCCTACACCGATCTATGATCAAGCTCCGGAAAAACTGTCTTATATCCCTGGTTGCGTTTGCAGTCGTCATTCAGATTCGGACCAGCGCCTACGCTCAGGCGGCTAATTTGGACGCGGCTAAAAAGGAAGGAAGGGTCGTCGTTTACGGGACGGTTGTTCCCCAGGTGATGAATGTCATCCACAGAGCGTTTGAGAAAAAGTATGCCATCAAAATCGAGTACTGGCGCGGCTCCGCGACCCAA
Source organism: Deltaproteobacteria bacterium (assembly GCA_016210115.1). Taxonomy (GTDB): domain Bacteria; phylum Desulfobacterota; class Binatia; order UBA9968; family UBA9968; genus JACQUW01. The sequence goes on from JACQUW010000368.1 coordinate 354, forward strand.
GTTGTGGATCGGGCCGTAACCGAACGGCGTGCCGGAAAGCCTGCCTTCGATGTCACGGAGGCATCCGGGGCCGGCACCATTCTTATGAAAAGGGAAGGTCTATTTGCGAGGTATGTTCCGCCCTCTTCGGAAAGATTCCCCGATTTCGTCAAGGAGAAAGATGCTTTGACAACCGCATGGCGCGCCCTTCCCATCGGCATTCTGTACAATACCGACCTGGTTAAAGCGGCGGAAACGCCCAAGACGTGGGACGATTTGTTGAACGCGAAGTGGAAGAAGAAAATCAGCATGCCGGATCCAACCCGCCACGCGACCACAACGCAATTCCTCTGGAACCTGCAGAAGCTTAAAGGCGAGAAATGGCTGGATTACGTCAGGGCTTTAGCCAGACAGGAGCCTCACCTCGTAGAATCGCTCGCGCCCGTTGCCAACGTCATCATTCGCGGCGAGGCGGATGTCGGCATCGCCTACATTAAATATGTGAAGCAGTATAAAGGACCGATCGCTTATGCGATGATGGACAAATTTATTTCGGAGCCGAGTTATATCTCCCTCAGCGGAAAGGCGCCGAATCCGGAAGCAGGGAAGCTTTATATGGAATATCTCTGTTCGGGGGAAGGCCAAAAGGCCGTCGCGGAGGATGGGGAGTTCGTCTTCTTCCCGGGAATTTACCCGCCCATCAAGGACGCGGAGAAGGTGGTCCCCAATATGGTGTTTACGGATAATCCAAGCGGAGAAGAATTAAAAAAGCTCATCACCGAGTTCCGGAAGATCTTTTTTTCTAAGTAGAATTCAATTCGCCGGCTTGACCCTATTCGGTATCTCTCCTAAGATCGATGATATGCGAAAACAGGAGGCGAATCATGGCTAAAATACGACACATTGCGTACCGAGCGGCGGATGTAGAAGAAATGGCGGGCTTCTTTGTCAAGGCGCTTGGGATGACGATCACTCAGAGGCGACGGAATCAGGCGATCGATTTGTCCGATGGAACGATCAACATCACGGTGCTCCCCATGCATGTCTCCGGTCCCAATGGAGAGACTCCCCGCCAGGGAATCGATCACATCGGATTCACTGTCGAAGATGAGAAAAGCGCGGAGCAGTCGCTCGAAGCGGCCGGAGCCAAAAAAGTAGGAACCATCCCGCTGGGCAGCGCTGTCCACTACGAGATGAAGTTCGTAGGACCTGAAGGGATTGTCATCGACGTCGGTCATTGGGTCGGAACAGCGCCCATCGAACAAGGGAAATTCAACGCCTGATTTCGAAAAAGAGACAGCAAACCAAATACACGCTTCGAGAACGCGAGTTGCGTTCAGCGCGATGATGGCCGTCGCGGCAGGACAACGGAGAGTTCGGCAATGACGTTGACGCGCTGGCGGCATTCATATATATGATTCGCGACTCTGCAAAAATTCAAGGAGGAAATCCGATGCCGAGACGAAATCCGATCGAGTGGCCCCACGAGGCGAGAATTGCGTTAAGTATTCTTATCAGTTGGGAAACATGGCCCGAAGATCTCGGAAAGCCTGGATCTCATCAGAGATCCAATCGAGGAAAATTTCCCGAGAAGGCGCTCTTCACGACTGACATGGGCGTCGTCATGGATCGCGAATATGGCGAGAGGGTAGGTATTTGGAGACTCTTGGACTTGTTTGATAGAGAGGGCGTCAAAGCCACTTTTTTCCTCAACGGGAAAACCGTTGAGGAAAATCCGGAAGCAGCGAAGGAAATCGTGGAGAAGGGCCACGAGATTGGCGCCCAGACTTATGTCCACGAGTATCCCGTCATGTTCGAAAAAGAGGCGGAGCGAGAGACCATCCGGCGGTCTGTGCAAGCCTTTCAGAACGTCCTTGGCGTAAAACCCCAAGGGTATCTCTCCCCGGGCGTGCGACCCACACCGAACACGCTCGAGCTCATTGCCGATGAAGGCTTCATCTGGAGCAGCGACTGTATTAACGACGATCTGCCGTATGCGGTGAACGTCAAAAATAAGAAAATTATCATGGTGCCCAAAGATTTCCATCCTAATGATTACACGACCTATGACATTGATGCCCGCTCTCCGCGAGACGTGCTGGGAATTTTTCGGGACGCCTTTGATCTCCTTTACGAGGAAGGAGCCACGAGCCCAAAGATGCTCACGCTAAGTCTCCATCCCTTCCTCTCGGGACGGCCTTATCGGGCGAAAGTGCTTCAGGACTTCATAAGGTACGCGAAATCCCATCCGAAAGTCTGGTGGGCCAGGAGTATTGACGTGGTGAAGTGGTGGCAGAAGAAGTATTGCTAGCACGATACATTCTGGCGGCGCTCCCGCCAGTAGAAAGGGGCGGCTAATGACGTCAAAGGAAAAAAACAGATCCGTTGATTGCGCCATCCTTCTGCTTTTTCTTCTCACTCTACTTGCGGGTACATGTCCGAAACTCGCGCTTTCCCAGATGGTCAGGGTTGCCTATCCGTCGGAATCCGCGACCAGCCTCCCGCTGTTCGTCATGAAGGATGCCAGACTGTTCAAAAAGCACGGCCTGGATGCCGACCTCGTTTTCATAACCTCAAGCAGTGTGATCATTCCCGCAATGTTGGCGGGTGAAGTTCATGTGGCTGCCTCGGGTGGTCCTCCCGGCATCACCGCCGCTCTTCAGGGCGGTGATATCGTTCAGATAGCCGGGATCGTCAACAAAATGGCTTCCTCGCTCGTAACGCTTCCGGAGATAAAGAGGCCGGCGGATCTGAAAGGTGGAAAAATCGGAATCTCCCGGTTTGGAAGCATTCAGCACCAATATGCCCAACACATTGTACACAGGTGGGGCCTTGATAAAGATATCACCATTGTGCAAGTCGGAGGGCAGATCCAGGTCATCGCGGCTCTGAAGGCCAAGGGCATCCAGGCGACGATCCTGACCGAGCCAAACATCACGGTGGCCGAGAATTTAGGATTCAAGGTGCTCGTGGATTTGAGCAAGGAGGACGCGGAATATCCGCACCAGGCAATTATCAGCACAAGAACCTTCATCAGAAATCAACCGGAAGCCCTAAAAAGCTTTCTCAAGGCCTACATGGACAGCCTGGCCCTGATCAAAAGGGATAAGGAATTCAGCGTCAAAGTGTTAGGAAAATACACGAGGACCTCTGACCGAAGAGCACTAGACGTCACTTACGACGCGTTTACGGACAGGTATTATGTGAACCTCAAGGAGGGCTTGCCTTACCCGACGCTCAAAGGAATCCAATTCATCTTGGACCAACTGTCGGCGACAAACCCAAAAGCAAAATTAGCCAGACCCGAAGATTTTGTTTATCTTGAGGGACTAAAGCAGCTTGGCGAGGCCGGATTTTTAAAAGAAGTGATGAAGTGATTTCCAAAAGGGGGAACCATGGTCAGCGCTGAAGCGGAGCGAATTCACCGATCCTCTATCGTTGTAGAAGCCCACCGCGATATGTTTGAAATGGTGAGACTCAAAAATGCCGGCGAAAAGTATCCGGTGCTCAATGCCACGCTGCCGAGGCTCAAAAAGGGCGGGGTGACCGTCACTTTCTACGCCATCTGCGGCGATTCAGTGTCGCATTCCAAAGGCACCTATCGTTATCTGAGCGCCGCCCTTGAAAACATTGACGCGCTCAGACAGGAAGCCGAGGCTTCGGGGGGTAAGATCAGGTTTATCTTGAATGCGGACGATATTCCTTCAACACCCTCGCCAGATACCCACTATTTCGTATTGAGCTTCGAAGGGGGAAGACCGCTTGAGGGCCGCCTCGAGCACCTGCGTAATTTTTATCACCTGGGTCTCCGGGCCATGCAGATAACCTGGAACCTCCGAAACGAGTTGGCCGATGGCATCAAGGAAGAAGAGAGCCGTGGCGGGCTGACGCGTTTTGGCATTTCGGTGGTGAAAGAAATGGACCGTCTGGGTATGCTGGTTGACCTCGCCCATATTTCCCGGGCTGGATTTTTTCACGTCTTGGATGTAGCTCAGAGCCCGGTCATCTGTAGCCATTCGAATTGCAAAAAGCTGAACCTTCACCCTCGAACGATCGACGATGAGCAGATCAAGACATTAGCAGGGACCGGAGGGGTGATCGGTATCAATGCCATCGCGACGCAGGTCGCTGAAAAAGGCGCCACTCTGGATAAACTGGTTGACCACATGTGCCATATCGTGGATCTGGTTGGCGTCGAGCACCTGGGTCTTGGATTGGACTTCGTCAAAAACGATGGCGCTTTACATCCTGATGACGAGCTATTCAATTCGGGGGAAAACAAGCTCCTCTCTGAGCTCGAAAACGAAGAGGACCTGATGAACCTGACAGACCGACTGCTGACGAGAGGCTTCAAGGAGACTGAAATCAAAAAAATCCTCGGTGAGAATTTCTTGCGTGTCGTGCGGCAAGTCTTGAAGCCGCGGGGACAATAAGAGAATCCCGCGCTCGTCTCATTTTCTACTTTTACCGTTGACGGGCGCCTGCCTTTTCGACAAGTTCCAACCCGTCGCAATCGGTTTCAAGACCTCTCACCCGAACGCCGCAAGAATTATTTGTCGATTTCGTCCTCTCTTACGAGGGGCAGAAGATTATTGGCTCGTTCGCGCGGGTTGCGACCCGGCGAAGCGTCCCCACTGATATTCCCGGCCCGAAAATTTATCGGGTTTTGATCGGCTTGTTAACGGGAGCCGAAGAGGCGGGGCGGTTCATGAAGCTTTCGATTTTGCGGAGTTCGGTTAGGTCAGACTGAAGGCTCGGATCCTGTGGCAAGGCTGCTTCGAGAGCCAAGATCCCGTTCTGCAGCATTTGCGATCGAGGGAGATTCGAGCCGGTGATTTGGCCGCCCAGGCTACCCGCACTGCCTGGTTGCCCGATCGGATCTGAGGAAGGCAGACCGGTATTCAAAGCCGGCGCCGCACTTGACGTCGCTCCGGCGGCAGCCGTTGGCGCGGCGGGGTCGCCGATATTATTGTTGCCGTACGTTCCTGTGGTGCCCGGTAAACCAGCACGTTGACCAGGCACGCCGAAATGGACGTTAATGACGGTTTCCACCTGATTGGCACCAAAAATATTATTGATGACCATAGTGGATAGATCTTTTTGGATTTCTTTCCGCAGCGCGATCTCCCACTCGGGATTTTCACCCTTCCCGTCGGACTGCTGATCCTTCGTCCCGTCCTTGCTCTGAATGATATGATTTTGCTGCAGCACGGGAACTTCCCCAAGGAGGCCCAGCTCGACCAGCAGGCGGGTTGAAACCTGGTTTTCGCCGAATACATTGTCAATAACGAGGGCGCCGAGAACGGTCTCAGGTAAAGAGATCACCTCACCGCGACTCTCGATTGTAAGTCCCGCGGGGTTAACGGCCTCGAATTCGCCGTCAGTCAGAGGCTCTTTCGCGTAGACGTGGCGCTGCAGATGCGAGAACACCGCCAAAGCGAGCAGGATCATAGAAACGGCTTTGGAAAGTCCCATGCGCCGAGCCTATATCAAGGCAGCCACCGGTGTCAAGATTTGTGATCGTGAGAACTTTCATTCACCGATTCGATATGGCATACAGTGGCCTTGGCGAACTCAATCGGGTTGCTGAGAATATTTCTACAAACCTGCTGGAGAAATACCCATGATTCTACGACGTGTGGCTATTCTGAGTATTGGCGAGATGGGCTACCACTGGTCCCAATTGTTGACTCGCCACGGAATTGAGGTGCTGACCTATTCCAAAGGGAGAAGCGAAGTCACCCGTAAGCGGGCCGAGAATGCGGGAGTCCGTTCTGTTCCCTCGATGGCTCGCTTGGTTTCAGAAGCCGATCTGATTGTTTCTATTGTTGTGCCGCTTGCCGCGAAGCGTCTGGCGGCAAAGGTCGCAGCCGCGCTGGCAAAGGTCGGCAGGGCCGAATATCTCTACCTCGACGCGAACGCAATTTCCCCTATGACAGCCGCTGAGATCGGCAACGCGGCGTTTCAGGGCAGTCCGGGTTTTGTGGACGGCTGCATCATCGGCTCTGCCACAAAACTCGATAAGGGCGCCACGATTTATGTCTCCGGACCTCGAGCAGATGAGATCAAGGCGTTGGAGTCGTGCGGCTTCGCCATAAGAGTTCTCGGTACCGAAATCGGTCAGGCTTCCGCGTTCAAAATCGTTTACGCGGGCCTGACGAAGGGCCTGCAGGGACTGCTTGTCGAACTCCTGGTCGGAGCACGAAACTTTGGCTTGTTAAGGGAAATATTGCAGCGCTATGAGGAGAGTTTCCCCGGTCTGGTGGATAAAGTCGCTTCCAGTATTGTGGCGCTACCGGTCCACGCCGGTAGGAGAGCCGAGGAAATGATCGAGCTGGCGCAAACATTCCGCTCTCATGGGTTAAGACCCATTATGGCCCCGGCCACGCAAAAGCTCCTGAAAGCTATTGCGGAGCTCAACACCGCTCACCCATCCGAGACCGGCCGTCGAGAAGGAGATCTCCTCGATGTGCTGGAGCAATTTTTTCAAAAAGGTCTTATGCGGGTTCCGGCTTAGAGCCGTGTCGGCGAAATCTGATCTCTGCGGGTGAAAGTCTCTGTAGCGTTGGTCTCATGCGCATCATCGTGCACGTCGATATGGATGCGTTCTATGCGGCGGTGGAGGAGCGCTATAATCCTGGCTTGCGAAACTGCCCGGTTGTCGTAGGGGCGGATCCCAAAGACGGTAGAGGGAGAGGCGTCGTAACCACGGCCAACTACATGGCGCGCAGATTTGGCATCCATTCGGCCCTACCCATTTCGCATGCCTGGCGGCTTGCGGAAGCGGCCCGCAAGCGGGGCGAGCCCGCAGCCATTTTCATTTCTCCAAACTTCAGGCTCTATGGGGAGGTTTCAGCTCGCATCATGCAGATTTTCGAGGGCCGCGCGGATGCGTTTGAGGAGGCGAGCATTGACGAGGCTTACCTCGATATTTCGTCACTCGGGGGTTTTGAGCGCGCGGTCGAGCACATGATGGCCGTCAAAAACGAAATATGCGAAAAGGAGGGGCTCGGCTGCTCTATCGGCATCGGTCCGAACAAGCTCATCGCCAAGATCGCCTCGGGTCATAAGAAGCCTGATGGCCTTACCATTGTCCGGCCGGACGAGGTCCGAGAATTCCTGGACCCTCTTCCCATCCGGGCGATTCCCGGCGTCGGACCCAAGAGTGAAGCCTTTCTCCATCAGCAGAACATCCGGACGGTCAAAGATCTCGGGGAAATTTCCGAGGCCATATTAACCGAGTGGTTTGGGAAATGGGGACAGCGACTGTTCGAAAAGGCCCGAGGCATCGATGACTCGGCGGTTTCGAACGAGTGGACGCGAAAATCTCTCGGAGAACAGGAAACGTTCGCGGAGGACAGCCGAAGCCCTTCATTTGTTACGGAGCAGCTCTATGGGATGGCGGAGCGGCTCATCTCAAAGCTCCGGGAAAAAGAGTTCTTGGGTTTTCGCACTGTCACCGTGACGCTGCGCTTCTCCGATTTTGAAACCAAGAATCGCTCCCACAGCGTCAAGAACGGAATCCGAGTCGATACCGATGAACAGGCGCTTCGGCTTCTCAAGCAGGAGGCGCTGATGCTTCTCCTCCCCTTTTTCGACGCGCGGGAAAACCCCAGGGGCAAGGCGATCCGCCTGATCGGGCTGCGCCTCGAGAACCTCTTCTGACTTCAAAAAACAACAACCATCGTGCCCAAGGTTTGAGTCGTTCCACTCGCCTCCTAAGGAGTAAAGAATGAAAAGCCGGCATAGATAACGTTCGAGTCCACCCCGGGGTTCCTTCGAGCCGTACCGGCATTGGAAATATGATGATACTTGTAGCCGAGAGAGAGCGCGGTTTTGGGCGTGAGAAAAAATTGAAACCCCAGCCCGACTTCCGGAGTGAAGTTAAAACGAGACGAGTGCCGCACGGGAACATCCTCCTCAAAGTAGAGAAACCCGACGCTTGCGCCTAAAAAAGGCTTAATCCAGCTTTGCTGGCCGAAGTTAACCTTTAGGCCTAAGGGGGAAAGACCCGCTCCATAAATGGTCGAATCACGCCTTCGCGCGCTGTGGTGATCAAACACGACTGCGGCGGGGAAAATATCCAGCGTGTACTCTAAAGAGACCGACTCCCACGCCGCTAAAATTCTGCCGTAGCGAAGTCCCGCCAGAAAAAGGCTCGTATCCGGAGTTTTGCCCGATGAACACGTTGGAATCCGGAGACCCTCCTGCCCAGAGGCCGAATTCGTTCGTCCCTCCGACGAGAGCGTAATGTGAGGCGGCCGATGCACCTCCAGGCTCGGCAGCTTGAAGAACCCGAACTGAAAAGAGCATGCCAAAAAAAGTTATCGCCCAGACAAAGTTCCTGGGCAGACCCAAAGGTCTTATCGAGTTCATTTTTCCCCTCCCTACGCTTTGCAAAGTTTTCTGTCACTGCAATCAGGCCTTCATTGAGTGTACATGAAAAATTCAACCCTCAAAGAGAGCGTGTGAGTCTTCAAAGCTCGACAGGGCCTTGTCGTGTCCCCTACTGTAGCGGCCATAGCTCATTCGCCGATTGACAGACGCGCTCTCGGAGTAATATGACTCTACCTAATTTGTCATAGAGGAGGATATGCATGAAGGACTGCCGTGCGGCCGTGATCACGGTTCATAACAAACCGCTCGAAATACAACGGATATCCATCCCCGACCTGGAGCCCGGCGCTCTGCTGGTGCGGATAGAGGCCTCGACCCTATGCGGTACCGATGTGCACCGCTGGCATGGCCCTCTGGAAGGCGGCGACACGCTGCCGATTATCACCGGGCATGAGCCATGCGGGTATGTCGAAGCTATCAACGGGGAGCGGACCGACATCCTGGGAAAACCGGTCAAGCCCGGCGACCGGATCGTGTGGAGTTATGTCAGCTGCGGTTCTTGCTACTACTGCAGCGTCGCGCTGCAGCCGTGCATTTGTCCCGGCCGCGCATCCTGGGGACATAACCGGAGCGACCGCTATCCGTACCTCCTGGGTAGCTGCGCCGAATATATGTACGTTCCGCCTCCCTGCCTGATCATCAAGGTCCCCGAAGAGGTCTCCTCCGCCTCGGCTGCGGCATCCGCGTGCGCTTACCGGACCGTGATGCATGGCTTTGACCGGCTGGGAGCTATCAAAAGCCATGAAACCATCGTCATCCAGGGCAGTGGCCCGCTCGGGAACTTCGCCACGGCCGTTGCAAGAGATCACGGCGCCAGGCAGGTGCTGGTCATCGGAGCTCCGGCGGCGCGATTGGAAGTGACAAAGCGCATGGGCGCTGACGCGGTCTTGAATATGGAGGAGGTCGCCGATCCAAAAGAGCGCCGGCAATGGGTTCGCGACCATACCGACGGACGCGGGGCCGACGTTGTGATTCAGGTCGCGAACAACCTGGCGGTCCCCGAAGGGCTCACGTTGCTGCGCGGAGGCGGCCGGTTCGTGAACATCGGCGCCGGCGGCAAAGCCGCTATCGATGTGGATCGCCTGCCGCAGGAGATGATCTTTCATACCATCAGATCCGCGGAGCCGCGCCACTGGTTGCAGGCGATTAATTTTCTGGCATCCCGCAAAAACACCTTCCCGTTCGAGGAGATGATTACCGCAAGCTATAAGCTTGAACAGGTAAACGAGGCGCTTCAGGCGATGGCGAGCTATCAGGTCGTAAAAGCGGTTATCTATTTCGAATAGACGGCAGAAGAATCGATCGATTCGATGTGGGGAAAGGAAACGGGGAGGGTAAGATGAAGCAATCGCTTTTCTCTGTCTTTTTGATTCTCTTTTTCGCCACGGCTCATGCTCAAACGCCTTACTACCAGGGAAAGACTATTCGGATCGTGACGGGGTTTCCAGCCGGAGACGTCAACGACCAATGGCCACGGCTTATCGGGCAGCACATGTCGAAGTACATCTCTGGCAATCCTGGCATTATTATTCAAAATACACCGGGCGCGGGCTCGCTGATCGCGGCGAACCATGTTTACACCGTTGCGAAGCCGGACGGACTCACTCTCGGCTGGATCGGCCCTGCCCTTTATTTTGATCAGCTCATAGGGCGTAAAGAGGTGCAATATGACTGGTCCAAGTTCACCTGGATCGGCTCGCCCATGCGCAGCGAACATCATATCTACATGCGCACGGATAGCCCGTACAAAACGATTGAAGACATTCGGCGGGGCGTGGACCCTCCGAAACGTCGTTGAGCGCATGAAGAAAATCTTAGGAAGATGAGTTTCCGGACGGGAGAAATATCCAGAACGGCGTCCGAAGCAAAGGAGGAGACAAATGTTCGAGAGTTGGAGGGGCATCGTTGGCGATATTAAACCGACTCACCGGCCCGGTTCGCTGGAAGAGTTTATCCGTCTGCTTCCCGAGGGCATTGGGGTAATTCCCCTTACGGTGGGAATAAAGTCTGGAACCGAGCAGGAGTTTCGAGAAGTCCTTGAAGAGTACAAGAAGAAGGCCTCCGAACTGGCTGGCCTGGGCGTGGATCTGATCCACATCGGCGGTGCCCCTCCGATGATGGTGCACGGATTTAAAGGAGAGGAAGGGATCGTACGGGAGCTTGAAACTAAACATCAAGTCCCAATCAGCACCTCTGGCAGGGGTCAGACGGAGGCCATGCGGGCGCTTTCGATCAGAAGCTTCGTCGGAGTCACCTACTTTAAAAACAGCCTGAATCAAATATTTACCCGTTATTTTACCGAGGCCGGATTTAACGTCGCGGCCATGGAAGGGATCCAAGTTCCCTTTAAAGACGTTGGGAAGCTATCCGCAGAGGAAATCTATAGCCACGCTAAGCGAGCCTTTCTAAAGCACCCGGATGCCGACGCAATTTACATGCTGGGCTCCGGTTGGCGCCTTCTTAAAGTCGTGGCCCTGCTGGAACAAGACCTGGAGGTACCGGTAATTTATGCGCTGGCGACAAAACTCTGGGAGGTGCAGAAAACACTTCACGTCCGCCAGCCGGTCAAGGGCTACGGCCGGCTGCTGGAGGAACTGCCGTAAGAAACCTCGATCAGTTGATTCTTTCGTTACGGTCTAAACGACTCTCTTGCCACTATGAACGTCAGACTCACTCCTTGGTTCTGACGACGATCGCTTCCACGGCGTCGAGGGATAAAACAGCGTCATAGAATTCCTTCCCCGCGAGAGCGCCCAGTTGCACCACACGCCCGGTAACCTCCCGCACCGTGCCCGTCAGTTCCTGACCGGATCGCAGACGAATCGTCACGCGCTTGCCTTTCTGCGCAGCTAGCACGGTTTCAACCGAGTCGCCCGCCCCCACCCGGAATTCCGCGCTCGTTGCCGATGAAACCGACCCCCCGAGCATCAAGCCAACCAACACAAAGAAAAACAACTGCCTCATTTTATCCTCTCTTTCGTTGCTCCATGGATGCCTGTAAGTCTAGGGAACACCTTGCTCGCGCGGAATCAAAATTGAATCAGGTCTATCCTGGTCAAGGTCACCCGCTGTGTCGTGGCCGGGCTGCTGAGTAGATGGACCGCGCTATATTGCTCGATATAGGCCTGAATTTTTGGCACCGAAGCCACGCAACGCGGCCGCCTCTCGTTGTTACAGGTCTGCTTGACGATATCGAGGACAAGAAGAGCCGTCGTCTTTGGGTCAATGGTCACGCGCTTCAACTCCGGCGGCTTGGGAGGCTGCACAGTATTCCATTCGTCGCCAATGGTTTTTGACTGGCCGAACAAATAGCCTGAATTGATACTAACGAACAAAAGCGCGAGATCCAGGCGCGCCGCTAACAAACCCGCACATTTAGTCCGGGGCGTTTTCTTTGATGCCATTCCCACGATCCTCCTTCTCTCTGCAGTCGAAGAGCCGCTCGATTTTACAAACCCAATTCTTTGTGCACCGCTTTCAAATACTTTTCATTCACGTACCGGTCCGGCGTGGGCAAGGTACGGAGGTTTTTTTCTCTCTGCGCCCAGATTTGGATTTGCGTGATGACTCCTTCCATATCGATCTCGGCCTTCAAAGGCCAGGCCTTGCTTCGGGTATACTCTTCCCATCCAGCCTCGGCATAGCGCCTTTCCAGACTCAACTCGGAGCTGATCAATGAGGCCGCCTCCTCTCTATTGTGATGCAGCCACTGAAAAGAACGCGCGAGCGCGCGCAGCACCCTGTGAACGGTATCGACGTTATCCCGCGCCCAGCTCTTTTTGACGATAAGAGCCGAGTGCTGATAATGGGTCACGAAATCAAAGACGTCGCCGATCTTACTGAAGCCAAGATCCAGAGCTTTGAAGCTCAGCGGCGCGGCCAGGATCACCGCATCGACTCTCCCGCTTTGCAGCGCGGTAAACCGCTCAGGCGTTCCGCCCACGGACAAGAGAACAAAATCCCGTGGATAATTGAGCCCGTTCTTTTCCAACATAAGGCGCAATAGGCTTGTGGCGCCGGAGGTCAGGCTCGAAACGCCGATCGTAGCGCCTTTAAGATCTTTGAAGCTGCGAAATTTTTTCGCCGCCACGAGCGTGTAGGTCGCCCCGTTGATAACCCCGCCCACGGCCTCCATGTCCTGGGCTCCCTTCTCATAAGCGCCTATCATCGTATCGATAGATGTCGCATCAAAATGAGTGGACCCGCCGATCAAGGCCTGGATGCCAGTAGTGGAGGATTTGAGGATCGGGATATCCACATTGAGACCCTCCGCGGCAAAAAAGCCTTTTCGCTTCGCCACCCACGGCCCCATATAGCCGACTGTCTTGGACGTAGTCCCGAGGATCAGGTATTTTCCCTCTCCACCCTTGGCCAACTGAGCGGACACCGGTTGAATGAAGACAGAGAAGACAAATGCAACCGGCAACAGGTATGAAGTGATTTTTTCCATGCTTCCTCCCGGTACGGTCTATCCCGAAACAGCGACGTCGATTTGGGGCAACAACGCGGAATTGGACGTATATGACGGCGGCCCCAGGCGAAACTCAGTTTCGCGTAAAATACGGCAAATTGAGAACGGGCGTCAAGTCGGAGGGAGCCAGCCATGGAAGTCATTGTTTGGCTCGGGTGAGTCTTAACGACTCAGGGTAATTGTGATGGTGCCGGCGACGGTCAAACAACTGCCGACCAGGGTCCGAAAGCTCACCTGCTCGAGATTGCGAAAGATTATGAGCGTCGCCAGCACTACCCAAAGGGGACTCGTCGCTATGAGAGGCGAGACCGTCGCGACCGGGGCGAGGCCAAAGGCAGTGATGAACAGAAGAAAACCCAGATTCTCGAATAGCGAAGCGACGACAAGTCTTTTTATGCCTTTTCGATTCCAGATCGGGCACTGAAATTTTTTTATGACGGGTAAGCAGGTGAGATTAACCATTAGCGAAGTTACGCCTACCAAAGCCGTGAAAAAGAGCGGGTAGTGGGCAATGCCAAGCCCATAGCGCACAAGAGGCTGAATCAGTCCTGCGATGACGGCCGCACTTAAGGGAAAAAGCGCATACCACCAACGGCTTCCCGAGGGGCTCTCGCGCGGCTGCCAGGTGATGACAAAGGTTCCGGAGACCACCAGGATTGTTCCCGCCAAGACAGACGGTTTGAGTTCCTCCTTGAGAAAAATGACCGCGAAGAGCACCCCAAACAGAGGAAAGCTCGATCTTAAAGAGACGCTGCGGGAAGCGCCCAGGGTCGCTACGCCTATGTAGGTGAGCATTCGGATAATTGGCATCACAAAACCCATCCCGACGAATAGGATGGCAGGGAAATAAGATGCCGGCGGAATGCTTCCGGAAACTAGAACCAGAGTCCAGAGGACGATAGTTTGGGTCGTAAACGAAATCAGCGTCATGGTCACTGGATTGGCGTATTTCACACCAAACCTCGCGGCAATGTTTGCCGCCGCGTAAGACATGGCGCACGCGAGGGCCACAAGTTGAGGAGGCAGCGTCATGAATTGTATTGTTATCATGAAAGGGAAACATGTGTCAGGCGACATGAGCGCGATCGTATTTAAGACTTTGAAACAGGCGAAAAGGATCGTAGTCACTACCGTCGGGTTTACCATTCTTCTGATTGGAATTGCATGCTTCTATTGCCAGGTCCGGCTGTGGTGGTAATACCTCAGGCCTGGCTGTACTTGGAACCGAGCTGGTATAGGCGAGGCGGCTACTGAAGAAAGCAAAAAATCAACCGGCCAACTGAAGGAAGCGTTGCGACGCGCGATCGGGAGTGGAAAAGAGCCTACGGAGAGGCCGGGCTGGTTGCCGACCCGCGGCTTTACTTGGCCTTCTGCAAATATTTTTCCGGGTCTTTGTCAAAATTCTCTTTGCACATCTTCGCGCAAAAATAATAACTCTTTCCTTTGTATGACGACGTGGCTGCCGCCTTGCTCTCCTCAACATCCATATTGCAGACAGGGTCCTTTGCCATAAGAATTCCTCCTTTACGGATTTTCCTATCGTTTACCCAACTTTATTTTAGGCCACTGAAAGATTTCCAGCAACAGCGAAATACCGCCGCACCAGCGCTGCCGAAGGTTAGCGGATGCCGAACCAGAAAAGCGAAACCGGAAAAGAAAGCAAAGCCGGCTTCGCGGGCACCTCAACCCAGGGCCGATCTTATCTCTGACAGACTCGGAGCGGCCTGAGGGAGTTTACCCGTTGACGAAGTCATTCGCGGAGGAATCGAGGCTACGTCAGCGTGAACGGAGCAGTAGCGTTTCGGCCGGCCAGCTTCTGATCGTCGAAGCCCAACAGCAGAGAGCCTACGCAGCGTCCTTATTAGGAACATCGAAATCCACCGACTACACCCTCGGCGGTATGCAAGCGTTCGATCTTTTGCCTGGGGCACCCAGTGGTCGATTTCACTGAAGGGCCCCACCCGATTTCAACGAAGGGGACCACTGAAATCGGCGGAGCGAAGCGACGAAGCGACTTAGACTGTTTACATTAAGCCTCCCTGGTTTTTCAATCCTGCTTTTTTCTCCGTGATTTTTTCTCTATA
>JACQUW010000367.1 GCA_016210115.1 Deltaproteobacteria bacterium
CTTTATCGCTATTTGGGAGTGGAGAGCGCGACACTCCTGCCTGTTCCACAGATCAATGTCATCAACGTCGGGAGGCACGCGGAGAACAGCCTCGACATGCAGGAATTCATGATCGTTCCTAAAGGGGCGGCGTCATTTTCTGAGGCGCTGCGCATGGCGAGCGAAACATTTTATCGCCTCAAGGAGATTCTGAGACAAAAAGGTTATTCGACGGCGGTAGGAGACGAGGGAGGTTTCGCGCCCGACCTAAGATCCGGTGAAGAAGCTTTAGGTCTTATAACTCAGGCCATCGGAAAGGCGGGATATAAGCCTGGAGAACAGATCGCCCTCGCCCTAGATCCGGCTGCCAGTGAGTTCTATGAGGATGGAAAATATCACCTCAGAAAATCCAGCGAGGGAAAGAAATCCTCTGAAGAGATGGTAGCCCTCTACGCCGCGTGGGTGGAAAGGTATCCCATTGTTTCCATCGAGGATGGTTTGGCGGAGGATGACTGGGAAGGGTGGAAAGTGCTGACCCAGACTCTCGGGCGGCAGACACAAATTGTTGGAGACGATATTTTTGTCACTGATCCCAATTTGATCCAAAAGGGTATCGAAAGAGGGGTGGCTAACGCGGTTCTTATCAAGCTCAATCAGATAGGGACTGTCACTGAAACTCTTGAGGCGATACAGGCAGCCCGTAAGGGCAACTACCGGGTGGTCATCTCCCACCGCTCTGGAGAGACCGAAGATACGTTTATCGCCGATCTGGCTGTCGCCGTCAATGCCGGGCAGATAAAAACCGGCTCCCTTTGCCGCTCGGAACGAATAGCTAAATACAACCGCCTCCTCGAAATCGAGGAGGAGTTGAAATCGAAGGCTAGATTTTCATCCCCTTTCTGAAAGCCGTTCGTCTTTTCTATATTTTCCAAGGGGAGTCATGGCAAACGCAGTAGAGCAAGCGTCCGAGAAGCATGGCCGCATATCCCGGGCCGAGAGCAGTTTGGGCGCAGGCAGTTTTCTGTGCGTTCTCGACCCGATTTTGAAGTTGTTTGAGGCATTGGGTAAAGAGTTTTCCAATGATCAGAGCCGAATCCGGGAGCTTCGAGAACGGCTCGTAAAGGAGAGGTTTCATCTGGCTGTCCTGGGCCAGTTCAAGCGCGGAAAGAGCACGCTGATCAACGCTTTTCTCGGTGAACCCCTGCTGCCGGTCTCCGTTCTTCCCTTAACCTCCATTCCAACGTTTCTGCGGCCGGGTCCCAGGCGTTTGCTCCGTGTTTTCTTTCTCGATGGGAGAAGTGAGGAGCTTAAGGATCTTTCCTGCGGCCAGGCGGCGGATCTCCTTGCCCGCTACGTCACAGAGGAACGGAACCCGGAGAACAAGCTCGGCGTTGCCAGAGTCGAGGTGGAATATCCCTCTTCGGCTCTAAGCCGGGGAGTGATGTTGATCGACACGCCGGGAATCGGCTCCACCTTCCGGCACAACACGGACGCAACCCTGAGATTTCTACCCCAATGCGACGCCGCTATATTCGTTGTCTCCGCCGATCCCCCGATTACTGAAGTCGAGCTAGAGTTTCTGAAAGCCGTAAGGGGCAAAATGGCGCGGCTTTTTTTCGTTATGAACAAGGCGGACTACTTAAGTGGAGCAGAGCGGGATCGCGCCGTCGAATTCTTCAAGAAGGTGCTTGAGAAACAGGTGGGTGTGGCTGAAGACGAGCCGGTTTTCTCCGTCTCCGCAAAACTTGGGCTTGAAGGCAAATCAAGCGGCAACAGGATGCTCTGGCAGGAAAGCGGGATGCAGGAGTTGCAGGCTTATCTGCTGGACTTCTTGGCTCGTGGCAAGGCGCGAGCTCTGCAACTGGCATTGGCGAAAAAAGCGCTTGATGTCGTGGCCGGCGCCACAATGCATATCCAGTTGCAACGCGGGTCTCTCCAAATGCCCCTAGACCAGCTCGAGAAGCGCATCCGGATTTTCGACGAAAAGATACGAGAGGCAGAGCGGGAGAGAATTGCAATAGGAGATCTGCTCGCCGGGGACCGGAAGCGAACGGTCGAGTTCCTGGAGGAGAAGGCCGAACAGGCCAGGCAGAAGGCGCGCGGTCATTTTCAGGGAATTACCAGCGGCATGCTTCTAAACGCCGAAAATCCTGAAAGCGCCGAGGAGAAGGTTCAGGGTTGCTTGGCGGAACAGATCCCCGCTTTTTTTGAGGAAGAGCTCAAATCTTTCTCTGGAGCCATTGGTCAGCGCGTCTCGGAAACCTTGCAGGCCCACCAGGAACGGGCGGATCGCCTTAGCGAAGGCATTCGGCAGACGGCGGCAGAACTTTTCGAGATTCCCTACCATGCTCCAGACAGTCTTACTGCTTTTGAAAAAGTGCATGAGCCCTACTGGGTCACGTATAATTGGGATACATCTTTGGGCGATCTTCCGGTGGAAGCGGTCGAGCATTTTCTTCCCGCGCGGATTCGGATGAGGCGCTTCAGAAGGAGGATCTCAAAGGATATCGAGACGCTTGTGGTGCGCAATGTCGAGAATATCCGGTGGGCAACGCTGCAGAATCTGGATCAGTCCTTCCGCCAGTATAGTGCGGTATTAGACGAGAGACTTAAAGTAACAGTTGAAGCCACACACGGGGCGATCCAAGCGGCCCACCTGCAGCGCAAGGAGAGAGCCGAGACGGTGCAGTCCGAAATCAAAAGGCTAGAGCAAAAAAGAGCTGAATTGGGCAAGTTAGAAGAATCACTTGCCAAATTTGCGGACTTAGCAAGCGAAAATGGCTAAAACGGTTGCCGTAAAAACCTCTGCGCTTCAGTTTGTCATCTTAATCGGCATCGTAAGCCTTTTCGCGGATATGACCTACGAAGGGGCGCGCAGCATCACTGGCCCCTATCTTGCCGTCCTGGGTGCGAGCGCGACGGTCGTGGGATTGGTGGCGGCATTTGGAGAGCTGGTCGGTTATGGCCTTCGTCTCGTCTCCGGTTATATCAGTGACCGTACGGGACGATACTGGACGGTTACCGTCGCCGGTTATGTAGTCAATATGTTGGCTGTTCCCCTCCTTGCGCTGGCCGGCCGTTGGGAAGTTGCCGCCGTACTCATGATCGTAGAGCGGATGGGAAAGGCGATTCGCAATCCTCCCCGCGATGCGATGCTCTCCCATGCGACCAAAGAGATGGGGCGGGGCTGGGGTTTTGGGCTGCACGAAGCGCTGGATCAAATCGGCGCCGTGCTTGGTCCTCTTACCGTAACGGCTGTTCTCTATTTCGAAGGAAGTTATCAGACTGGCTTTGCTGTCCTGCTTGTGCCGGCGCTGCTGGCGCTGTCTGTGCTTCTTGTGGCGCGGCTGCTCCATCCCCGTCCTCGTGATTTAGAAGCGATTTCGCCCGAAATAGAGGCGAAGGGATTTCCGCGCAAATACTGGATCTATCTCGCAGCCGCAGCATTGATTGCGGCAGGCTATGCCGATTTTCCTCTGATCGCCTACCATTTCGAAAAAGCGTCCGTCGTCTCCGGTAATTGGATTCCGGTTTTTTATGCCGTGGCCATGGGAGTGGATGCGCTTGCGGCGCTTATCTTTGGGCGTCTGTTCGACCGAGTAGGACTTTCTATTCTTATCGTGGTCTCGGCTCTTTCCGCCTTTTTTGCCCCATTGGTTTTCCTGGAGAACTTTTATTTGGGCCTCGTGGGAATGGGCCTCTGGGGTGTGGGCATGGGCGCCCAAGAATCTATCATGAGAGCTGCCATCGCCGGGATGGTTCCGACGAACCGGCGTGGATCTGCCTATGGGATATTCAATTCAGCTTACGGCGTGTTTTGGTTTTTGGGTAGCGCGCTCATGGGTATTCTTTATGATATTTCGATTCCCTCGCTGATCGCATTTTCGGTTGCGAGCCAACTTGCTGCCCTTCCCTTGCTCGTGCTGATCAAAAAAAGGTTCGTGTGAACAAAGGCCGCTCCTATTTTGAGTTTTTGGATCAATTTAAAAGGGCCGGCTGTCCGATGTGCAGCTTCCTGGTCAAAGACAGTCATGGATTTCTCGATCATCTCTTGTATGAATCGGTGCTGGACGTTCCCATCAGAATGGAATTGATGCAGTCCTTTGGTTTCTGTAGCTGGCATACGTGGCAGCTTCCCGCTTTGCCGTCCATCTGTTCGCCTGATACGGGCTACTCGATTTTCGCGTCCGACCTCCTGAGAAAGTTCGCTTATCTCTCAAGTTCTGTTGAGGAGGGAATAGGAAAGAAACGAACGTTGAAATCCTTTCTGGCAAAAAGCCGCCGACGATGGCTCTCTCGGGTGAAACAAAAGGCCTGTCCAGCGTGCCGGCATGTGAGCCAATTCGAGACCTACCACTTGAAAGAGCTTTTGGAATTTATTGGAGATGAAGAATTTCTTGAGGCCTATAAAGCCTCCAGTGGCATCTGCCTGCCTCATTTTTTTCTTGTCCAAGAGCGATACTCTGGCCACGGTAATTTCCCGCTTCTTTTAGAGGCGCAGCGCGCCATGGCTCAATCCTTGAGGAACACGCTGGAAGAATTTATCCGCAAACAGGATTACCGCTTTCGCGATGAGATTACCTCCACTGAGGCACGAGCCTGGAGAGTCGCCATGGAATTCGTGGCTGGCAAACCGGGAGTGTTCACCAACGAGATGGGACACGATCGGGTCAGGACGACACGCACAGGCGGAATCTCGGCCGATAGAGTCTCTGTGCAATCAACGGCGTTTGACAGGTGCTCTCTAGCCCAGTTGATCGAGCAGATGAAAGGTTCAAAGGAGGCAACTTTCTATCTGAAGCAGGCTCTTCCGCAAGACCTCCTTGGAGGCTTAAGGGACCTTGCCTCTCAAAAAATCCATCTCAGTGTCGAGTTCGTTGTAGAGGAACTCGGCAATGTCGAGTATCTGCGAACCTTATACTCTTTGGGCTTTTCTCTGCTTTACGGAATTGGGCTTCCTGCTCAAACGGTCGTCCTTTTAGACGGCAAGCGGGGGTATATGCTCGATGATCACCAACGGAGTTCAGGCCGACGCCTCAGGCCCCTGAAAAACGCGGAGGACCTTTACCTCAACCTCTTGTGGCGAAGATTCGGGATTGCGGTCTTGCTTTCCGGCTCGATCAAGGAAGTCGATATAAAGAGCGGACTCTTTTGTCTGGCCACCGAGGGGAGCCGAGAACAATGGTGTCGCTTCAAAAAGGCAGATACAAACGAGCTTCCGCAGGTGGGTTCAAATGTTGAAGTCTTCGGATGGGAGAGATGGAACACCCGCGTCGTTGAGCTTCTCGACGTTTATCCCATTCGCAGGGAATAATCATAATAATCAATCGAAGGTAATCCGTTTTCGGAGGAATGACGAAAGGGCAGACACTGACTGATTGCCTCCACTCTGGCACAGGACGCCAGAGTGGAATAAGAACAGCGGTTTTTCATAGGAGCAAAAAGCCCGCGCTTTGATCAATCTAAAACGATTGGGGCTCCTCCCATTACGCCTACAAGAGGGCGCGGAAGGCATAACCGGGAATATTTTCCCGATAATCCGTATCTATAGAGGATAGAAGAGGGAATGTCTTCTTATAAGCGGCTGAATGGCCTACAGGACTGTGGAAGATCCGCATAAGAAATTTGAAACCTGCGTCTTACCCTACTTAGATCTGCTCTACCGGGCGGCTGTCCGTCTGGCTGGACAGGTTCGGTCTTCTTTGTGTAAAAGGAAAGTAGTTGTGAAACTTTTAATGGATGTACGAGGAGGAAAGCGATGGAAAAGACCAGAGTGTTGAAGCTATGGGGCATCCCGTCTGTGTTCGCGGTGATCGTCCTTGTCCTTTTGACCGATCCGGGTCTCAGTCAGACGGTGAAACCCACTACGCATACGATCTTCATGGCGGCTATCGAGATCAAGGGAGGAACATCGGCCGACAAGCTCGCGCCACCTTCTGTCAATCCGAAGGACCTCTCAAAAGGGTACGACTTCAAGGCGCCTGGCCAGGCCGACAAGAATGATCCCAAAAGGTGGGAGGTCTCAAGCTACATGTTCTCGCCGGGCAGTGTGGCCGTGCGCCAGGGAGATACGGTAAAGTTGACGGCCTTCGTCGTTAACGGCGATGAGCATCACGTGCGGGTCAATGACCCCGACGGGCGTGAAGTGATCGCCGAGACAAAGTGGAACCGCGGCCGAGAGTACCAGCTTTCTTTTGTTACAAAAAAACTCGGCATTTACCATCTAACTTGCTCGGACCATGCGCCGACGATGGCGGCAACAATTCTGGTCCTACCGAGAAAGTGATAGGGAGAATTGAGCAGATAAATCGAATGAGGCCAAGAAAGTATGTCTTCGCCTCCTGGGTTGGCGTTCTGACTCTGTTCTTGGGCGTCACAGCGCAAGCAGCTGACCCCCGTCCCATTGACGGATTCTCGGATTACAGTTTCCTGCTCGAAGAGGCTTATAACCAGGAACGGGGCGAGCTGCAGCATACCCTTAAGGCGTTCTACAGCCAGGACTTCCGGCGCCGCGGCTGGTCATTTAACTTCGAGCAGGAATGGTGGCTCTTCACCCAAGACCACCAAGTTGCGTTTACCATCCCCTTCTCTCATCTTCGTGAAGAGGGAAAGAGACAGCGGGGAGTCGGAGATATTCTCATCGAGTACCGCTACCAGTTAACGGAAGAGGGGTCGAACATTCCTGCCATTGCGCCCCAGTTCGGCCTTATCCTTCCAACGGGAGATCGGAACAAAGGAACTGGCAACGGCGTTGTGGGATACGAGTGGAGTGTCGCTGCCAGTAAGAAGGTAGCTTCGCGCCTCGCCCTGCATGCCAATCTCGGGCTGACCTATCTCCCTAGAGTTCGCGTGCCGCTGGATGATGATCAGCGGCTTTCGCCGAAGCGATCTTTGGTCTCGTACGACGTTGGGGCAAGCGTCGTATTTGCTCTTTCATCGGACATTCACATGCTGCTGGAGTGGGTAGGCGAATTTGAAGAAGAGATCAATGACAAGGGGAAAAAGGAGCGCGATTTCAAGGCGAGCCTGTCCCCCGGAGTTCGCGCTGCTGTCATCAATAAACATGGCTTGCAAACGGTCGTCGGCGTCGGAATCCCGATCGGCGTTAACGGCCCGGCCGACAACTACGGTGTCTTCCTGTACCTTTCCGTCGAGCACAAACTTTTCTAGCCGGCTCTCCTGCCACCGTACAAAACGAACTGCTATTATCCAAAGTCCGACGCGGGATTGAAGATTTTGACGGGCCTGGGAGTGTAGCTTTGTACCATCGGAAGAACTCAAGGGGGCTGTAAGGATAAAGTATTAAAGGACTAAAGATCACGGGCGGCCGATGCGCTCGCGCTTGTTCGCGATGAGTCCACCACGATGTAGTTTCCGATCTGCTCCGGCTCGTGGAGTAAACGCATGCGACGATCTCTCCTATGGCCAGCTAACTTAACTTAAGATCCTCTTAACGCGATCGCCCTTTCGACCTCTCTAGGAATCTGCCTCGTGTTCTTTCCCATACCTGAGAAATGAGAGGCAGGCTCAGACAATTTAACCACTGTCATGTTTGAGCCCCAAGCGGTGGCACGCTTCTTGCCCCTTATGATCGGTGCCGTCGATGTGCCGGGCGGTCTTATCAACTCCGCCGCTGCTGGACCCAACTGGTTCCCTAAAGAAGGTCCCGATGGTCTGCTCGTTCCCGGAAACCCTTTTACGAATACGCACCTGGCGCCGGTGCCGCCGCGCAAGGTGAAGCAGCCGGAAAGTCTGGAACTGGTCGAGCTCTTCCCGGTATCGGTCTACGCTCGCACCATGCTCTGGTTGGGCGTGCTTTATCCCGAGAAGTTCGGTTTGACCTACGGGCCTGAAGTCTTCATCCAGTGCCGGACCAATTTGATGGCGACGTCCGGAGATCCGGAAGTAATGGCTGAGGCGCTTAGACGCGTCCCCTTCATGGTTTCCTTCGCCGACCAGCACAATGAGACGACCGAGTTTGCCGACCTCCTCTTGCCCGACGCCCACGCGCTCGAGAGATTAGTGCCCGTCGTCTTTAATCCGTACGTTCACTACAACAACGCGCCTTTGCCCGAGGACGAATGGTGCTTCAACTTCCAGCAGCCGGTAGTCCCGCCCACGGGCCAGTCTCGCTACTGGATAGAGGTTCTCCTGGAGGCGGCAGAAAGACTGGGTATCCAAGCCGATCTCTACAGAACGTTTAATGCCGCCGCGCATCTCGCGGGCGCCCACCGGCTCGATCCGTCGCGAAAGTACAGTTGGGAGGAGATCTGCGATCGCTGGCTTAAGTCCTACTGCGCGGAGGAACACGGGCTTAGCTATTTCCGCGAGCGCGGCTACTGCAAGCTCGGCAAGCGGACCGCCGAGCAGAGCTATCCACGGCTTTTCCACAAGGGGCGAATCCCTCTTTACTTGGAGCACTTCATCGACGCGGGAGAAGACGTAAAAAAATTTACCGCCGAGCGCAATATTCCCTGGGATACGTCGGATTATATTCCGCTGGCGGAGTGGCGTCCCTGCCCAGCCCAGAAAGAAAGCCCGGCGGAGTACGATCTTTTCGTCGTTAACCACAAAGTGCCTTTTCTGACTCTTTCCATCACCAGTGAAAACCCATGGCTCATGGAATTAGCGCACTGCAATGCCAAGGTTTTTCCCGTCGGGATGAACGCGGCGACGGCAAGACGCAAAGGGATCGCGGAGGGAGACGAGATCGCAATAGAAACGCCGAGCGGAAAGACGGTCCGCGCCATCGTTCGCCTGACAGAGGGAGTTCATCCGGAGTGCTTGGCTGTTCCCTCGATTCTCGGGCGCTGGGTTACCTCCAGCGACCGTGCCCGCGGGAAAGGGGTCCACTTTAACAGCCTCCTTGAATATACGGTCGACCGCCTGGATACCCTCTCGGCCGCGCTGGACGCCTGTGTGAAAGTAAAAGTGAGAAGGATAGAATCGTGAACTTGAAATCTGAGGTTCGAGATTTCGGGATCTGGAATTGTGAGACCAGGCTGGCGAGGCTAGGTGCGGCCGATGCGCTTGCGCTTATTAGCGATATAGTCCACCACGATGTAGTTGCCGATCTGGTCCGGCGTGGTGTAGAACACGCGCCCCGTATTGAGACGGGACAACTGGTCGACAAACCCTCTCCGGTAATAATCGGCTCCCAGCATAAAGGTGTTAATCGTAATGCCGCTTTTGGTGCACCGTCTTACTTCTTTAAGAGTCTCCTGGACGATTCGCTCATGGAGGAGAACGGAGCCCCAGCCGCTATGGAGCCGCCCGCCGCGATCCAGCGAGGCTGCGGTGGGCTCTCCATCCGTGATGAGGATAATCTGCCGGTTCGGGGCCTTCTGAGACCCCAGCAGCGCTCGGGAGAAGCGCAGCGCCTCCTTGATGTCGGTGCCGTGTTCCATGAAATAGGTAATCGCGACGATCGAGGGAAGATCCTCCGCCCGTATGATCTTGGCATTCGATCGAAACGCAACCAGATGAAGGACGTCCTGGGGATACTTCGTTTCTATGAGGCGATGCAACGCCAGAGCCACTTTCTTTCCCGCGTGCAGAGCGTCATTCATCAGCATGGAGTAGCTGACGTCGATCAGCAGAACGGTCTCACTGTCGGTTGAAAACTCCTGCCGATGGACCGAAAAATCTTCCGGGGCGATGTGGATCGGCACCCCGGGATTTCCCCGCTGAACCGCATTCATCAGCGTTTCGCTGATATTGACATTGAGTGGATCACCGAACTCGTATCTCTTCGTCTGCTCCAACCTGTCGCCCTGCAGCCCGCGCAAGGAAGTGGTGTGGTCGCCCCAGCGACTTTTATTAAGCATCTGAAATATTTCCCTGAGGGCCTTGTCTCCTATCTTGCGCATTCCCTTCGGCGTCAGCTTCAGACCTTCGCTCGTCCGCGCGAGGTAGCCTTCCTCCTCGAGCATTTCTTCCATCCCCTTGAGGTATTTCAGATGCTCATAGGCTTCGTCGCCCAGCAACTTCCGAATTTCTTCAAGGTCAAGATCGGAGATATCGCCCATGCCTCTTTGTCCCCAGCGGAGGAATTGTTCTAGACGCCGGAGCTGGCCCAGGAGCTGTCCGGCTTCGCCCATCCCCATCCGCTGTGCGCCGTGAAAGGGAAACTGATTCAGAAGCTCTTCCAACCTTTCCATCTGGCTCAGGGCCTCGCTCAACTGACCGAGTTGGTCTTGCGTGAGGGAGTCGAGATTCTCCAGCAGGTTATCCAGGTCCTCCACCGCGGCGTCCAGCATCTTGGGAAGGTTGTTAAGGAAGTTGTCGTCCTCCAGGAGCTTGTTTAAACGCTCCAGCATCTCCATCAGTCCCTGATGTCCCTCTCCCGTGAGCTCATGCGGCCGCTGGGCGCGCCGCTTCCCGATCTGCTCTTCCAGCCGTTGCTTTAGCTGCTGGTAACGTTCCTGCGCGTTCTGCATCCTCCGCGCCAGCTCATCCATGTCACTGGCATAGCGGCCGGACAGGCGCTCGAGAAAATTCCGCATCTTCTCGTGATAAGCCTCGAGCTTTTCTGCGAGGCTGCTGAGTTTTTCGCTCAGGGCCTGCGCTTCATCGGGGGAGAGTTTGAAGGAGTCGGGAGAATACTTGCCCAGGAGCTCTTTTCTTTTTTCGTCGGCTTCTCTCAGGAGATCCCTCATTCCTTTGACCGACCGGAGTCCGTCCTCGGAAGTGAAACCTCGCCGAACCAAATCCCTTAGAGCTCTGCGCGCTCCTTCTTCTTCCAGGAAGCTGTCTGAGAGTTGCTTGATAAGATCCTCGGAGGTGGGAAAGAGGATCTTCTGCGAGCCGTCCCATTGAGTGTAACGGTGGACCCTCATAACAAGCAATATAGCCCAGAAAAAAGTGGAAGTGAACAGTCAACACCCTCTTTCGAGAAATCGCCAGTGTTTATTTTCTGCCAGAACTTGCGCGATTTTAGATTTAGGTTACACTTTCAGCATCACTCCTCTCATTTCGCTGATTCAAAAACTTTCCGGCAGCGGCGTTTCAACACCTTTGATTTAAAGGTTTTGCGGCTTTGTGCCGATGGAGTCAGGAACGATATGATTCGTGCTCTGCTGCTATCCCTGTTTTTTTTGACTGCGACACTGTTGGCGATCACGGCAAGATCCGCAGATCCACCGGGTAAGAGCCCACATGTGATGTGCACCACGTGTCATTTTTCAGGCGAGATTTCACAGGGAGGTTCGGATCCGAAAGGGTCACCGGCGATAAGGCCCTGTGCTCAATGCCACATTGAGGTTTCTGGCCCGCCGGGACACACGGGCAGCAATGGAACGGGGGAGCGAACGGTAGCGCCGCTTGGCGGGGAGACCTTTGATCGTTTGCTTTGCCTCACCTGCCACTCATCCCATCCCCAGGGCCAGCCCAAGCAACTGAGATTAGATCGGCTGGTGGTCAAGGTCGCTTCCCGGGGAATGGCCTTCGATCCCGCGACGAAGCTTTGCCTTTCCTGCCATCCCATAACCGCAGAAGTTAAGTTCGGCGGCCCCGGCCACGTTCGGCATCCCATTGGCATACCGGTGACAAAAGTTTCATGGAGGTCAGGGGACCCTCAATTTCCGCCGCTTTTTGACGTCAAAGGGACCGCAGATCTCTGGGACGACGTCATCGGCTGCGGCACTTGCCATTCAGTCCACGCAACCAGAAATCCTTTTCTGTTGCGGTGGGAGCGCGAGGCTTTATCGGCCGCCTGCCTGAAGTGCCACCCGGACGTCGCGCCGTCGAATCCGGGAGGATCGAGAGGGTTGGTTCGCCGGTAATCCAAAGACAACGAGGCGTTAAAGGCGTTTCTTCTCAAAAGAAGCTGGTCTGCCACGTCGCGCCGAGGAGGAATGAGGGCGCGACCGTACCTTTGCGATCGGCCAGGTCGTAAGTCCAGGCGAGCTGCTGTTGGCAAAATAACGAGAACACCGGGTTATTGCCCTTCTTCACAAAGTCCCCACGCGATTTGGTTCTGAACGCTTGCGCCCACGCTCGGACTGAAGCAATCCGGAGAGTACAGATCTTTGTCAAAAGCCGTTTCTGTGGCTGCTCAAAGGGCTAGCCGAATGCGCGAGAATGGTTTATGAATGAATTGAAAGAGGGTTCGGCCAATGAAAGTGACCGTTGATCGCGCCAAGTGCGAGGGCTACGCTAAATGTGTCGGAGTCTCACCGAAGGTTTTTAAACTGGATGAAAAGTTCATCTCCGTGGTGATCGATCCGAAAGCGGACACGGATCAGAAGATTTTGTTTGCGGCGAAGGTCTGTCCAACCAAAGCGATTATCTTGGAAGAAGAGGAAACGGGTAAAAGGATATTTCCCGAGGCCTGAAATGTCTGTCCTAAGCTCAAGTCAATTCATTATTATTGGCGCCGGGTTTGCCGGCGCCGCTACGGCTTATCACCTGACGCGCCTTGGTGCGCGAGACATTGTGATTCTCGAGCAGGAAAAGATTGCCGGCGTCCATTCTTCCGGCCGCAATGCGTCGATGATCCGCCAGGTTGTGCCGGAAAGTTCCATCATGGTGTTGGCAAAGGAGGGGGCGGATTTTTTGCGGAATTTACCCTCTGATTGGCCGGTCCCTGTGGAGTTTCGGCAGAACGGTTCGCTCCTTTTGGGGAGCGGCGAGGGTTGGCAGAAGCTTTTGCGAGACGCGGAGATGGCGCGGAATCTCGGGATCGAGGCCGAGTCCTGGCCGCCCGAAAGGACGAAGAATTTCGTTCCGGTGCTCAGGGAAACCCGATTTGACGGCGCCATCTGGTGTCCGACAGACGGAGTTGTCGACATTCATGCGTTGCTGTCGGGCTATCTCAAGGCCGCCGTGTCGTTGGGAGCAAAAATTCGCTACGGCTGTGTCGTGCGCGGAATTGAGCTGGCAGCCGGGCGCGTGAGTGGAGTCGTGACAGCGGAGGAAATCATCAAAGCCGAATGCGTTATAAACGCCGCCGGGCCTTGGGCGGCAGAGTTAGGAAAAATGGCGGGCGCGGAGGTTCCCCTTCGGCCCTGCCGCCGTCACCTTTTTGTTACCGCTCCTCTTTCCTGGGTCGATCCGGCCTGGCCGTTTGTCTGGCACGACGCGCACGGAGTTTATTTCCGGCCCGATTCCGGTGGCCTGCTCTTGTGCCCGTGCGATCAGGACGAGATGGGCCCGTGCGATCCTCCAACGGACAATGCAATCGCGGAGCTTCTGGCTGAAAAAATCCGCCGGAGTTTTCCCGGAATCGCGGACGTCGCCATTCGCAAAAATTGGGCGGGTTTGAGGACCTTGACCCCCGACGGACGGTTCGTGATTGGATGGGATTCCAAAGTTCAGGGATTTTTCTGGGTTGCCGGTCTGGGAGGTCACGGTGTAACGACCAGCTCGTCGATCGGTCGTTTGGCTGCGGACCTTGTACTTAAGACAGAATCCGCGCGAGGGTGCGAGTTTTCACCCGCGCGGTTTGCGAGTCTGTCACAAAACGGGAGAATCGAGCCTCCTTCTAGCGGACTTTGAAAGTGTCGCGGAAGAGTCTTACATGACCTCCGAAGTCTTTGGCCAGACTCAGGTCGCTCGGTAAAATGGGAACCCCCTTCAACAGAGAGGGAGGATCCGGAGGGACATCGTTTCTCGCAGGAATGCGGTTGAAGCCCTGGATGATTTTCGCCATCTCCTTAGATAAAAGGAAATCGAGCAACAGCTTGCCGGCGTTTGGATGAGGAGCGCGCGCGGCCAAGGCTACCGGCTGGAGATTCAGGACGACTGGATTTAACCCCACCCATTCCACGGGAGCGCCCTGCCGTTTCATTTGCTCCACTCTGTGACTGTACATGGCGATTCCCAGCGGCGCTTCTCCGGCAGCGACAAGTTGCGTCAGCAGCGTATGGCCCGCCTGCATCCGCAGTTCCTGGGCGGCGAGCTTTTTCATATAGGCCATCCCTTTCTCCTCGCCCATGAATTTCATCATATTGGCAAACCATTCGTAATCTTTGGCGTCCAACACCATATTGCCTTTCCATTTAGGATCGATCAGATCCTCATAGCTCCTGGGCGCCTGGTGTTTAGATACCATGCGCGTGTTATAGGCAAGCACATGAGCGTTGTTATAATTCGATGTCCAATAGCCCTCTTTGTCCTTTAAGCCGTCCGAGAAGAATTTTCTTTCCGGCGACTCGTATTTGGCGAGAAAGCCCTTGACGAAGAGGTGGTACATGCTAAAGCCGTTCGTCTGAACAACGTCCCACAGATTCTGACCCAGCCGAGCTTCGGTTTCTATCTTTGTCAGCAATGCCTCATCGCCGGCGCGGAAAAAATTCACATCGAGGGAGGGATAAATTTTCTTGAAGACGCTGATCGCCCGGGCGGTTTCAGTCGCGTTCATCGTTGTATAAAGCCCTATCTTTCCCTCCTTTTTTGCCTGATCTTCGAGGCTCTGGCCGATCGCAGGAAGGGATAAGAGGACGTAGGTTGCGACCAGGATGAAAATGAGAAGACTTTCCCGCAAAGGGCTTAGATTCGACATGCCGCTCTCCTCCTTGAGGTACTTTGAAGATTTCGCAAAAAGCTTTACCTGAGCGAAAGGCAAACGCCAACTAGCTGAGCTTGAAGATTTCCCTGAACAGTTTTACGTACCGGTTGTAGTCCTTGACCAAACTCAAATCGCTCGGGAAGATCGGAATGCCTTTTATCAGCGAGGGAGGATCGGGCGGGACGTCGATCCTGTCGGGAATGCGGTTAAAGCTCTGAATGATCTTCGCCGCGTCTCTAGAAAGGAGAAAATCAACCAGGAGTTTTCCAGCATTCGGGTGCTGGGCCCTGGCCGAGAGAGCTACCGGATGCAGGTTCAAGACGACGGGATTCAGCCCTACCCATTCCAGGGGCGCTCCCTGCCGCTTCATTTGTTCTACGCGATGCCCGTACATGGCGACCCCTAGAGGCACTTCTCCCGCGGCTACGAGCTGAGTCAGAAGCGTATGGCCCGGCTGCATCCGAAGGTCCTGGGCAGCCAGCTTCTTCATGTAGGCGATTCCCTTTTCCTCTCCCATGAACTTGAGCATATTGGCAAACCACTCATAATCCTTCGAGTCCGAAACCATCTTTCCTTTCCAGCGCGGGTGAAGGAGGTCATCATAGGTCTTCGGCGCCTGGTCCCTCGGGACCATACGGGTGTTGTAGATCAGGATGTGCGTATTCGTGTAGTGGGACGTCCAGTACCCCTCTTTGTCTTTGAACCCTTCGGCAAAGTATTTCCTTTCCGGCGAGTCGTATTTGGCGTAGAAGCCTTTCAAAAAGAGATGGTAGCCGGCAAAACCGGTAAGCTCGATGACATCCCAGAGATGCTGGCCAAGACGAGCCTCCGTCTCGACTTTGTTGAGCAGGGCCTCATCGCCGGTGCGGTAAAAGGTCGAATCGAGGAAAGGGTATTTCTTTTTGAACGCATCCATTATCCTCCCGCTCTCGGTTGCGTTCATCGTGGTATAAAAGACAACCTTGCCTTCTTTCCTGGCAAGCTCTTCCAGGCCTTGACCGATGGCCGCGCTGGTAAGAGCCGACAGCAAAAACGCGGTTCCAAGGATTTTCCAGATCACTTTTGACATTTTTCTCCTCCTCCTGACCAGCCCGTGAGCTTGCGCTCGTGGCAATTAGCCTCCGCCGATAACTATGTCGTTATTTTTCTGAACAGCGCGACG
This sequence comes from Deltaproteobacteria bacterium, assembly GCA_016210115.1. Classification (GTDB taxonomy): domain Bacteria; phylum Desulfobacterota; class Binatia; order UBA9968; family UBA9968; genus JACQUW01. The sequence continues at coordinate 15,651 of JACQUW010000367.1, forward strand.
ACTTCATTATACCGCCGGCCCCATTTAAAAGGCGAAATAATCTGGATTTCCGTGCCCGGCTCGGTAAGCCATTTAACATCAGCCCGCGTCGTCCAGCGCGCTTGCTTATGAGCCATGATTTCATGGGCTTCTTTCGTCAAATGGTAGTCCAGGAGCAAAGCTGCGGCATGAGGATGCGCGGCCTTCGCCATCACGGCAATCATATTGGGTGGTTTGACGAGCGTTGGCTGGGTGAACACGTAATCGACCGGCGCCCCCCGGCTTTTGTACTCCACACCATTATGAACATAACCGTCAATGAGCAGATCATGCTCTCCGGCTGCGGTCAGCTGGGTAATGAGAGTATGGCCTCGTTTCAACTTTAGCCCTTGCTCGGCAACCAATCGCTTCAGGAAGTCAACGGCCCGTTTTTCCCCCAGCAAATCGATCATACCCGCAAACCAATCATGAGCGTCGTGATCCAGAACCATCCTGCCCTTCCATCTCGGATGCAGCAGATCTTCATATGATTTGGGCGCTTCGGCGGGCTTAACGCGCGTCGTATTGTAGATGATGGTATACCCGGTTCCGTAGATCCCGGGTATGTGGGTTTCCGGGTCACTGAAGCCCTTGCGCAGGAACGGCAGCATCGGGCTTTTGTATTTAATGATGATCTTCCGGTCCAAAAGCTCTGGAAAGAAGGTTCCCCGGATGCAGATCAGGTCAGCGCTGGAGACACCGGAACGGTGCTCCATCATTACTTTGCTGACCACCTTCTCGGCTCCGAATCTCGTATAGCGAACCTCAATGAAGGGGTATCTCTTGTTGAAGTCCCTGATGAGATCCTGAGTATCGGTGGCCAGAGTGGAACCATAATAATGAACCACGCCTTCCTTCTTGGCTCCGTCGATCAGGGATTTCAAACGTTGTTCGGTGGGGCTACGGTTGATTTCGGCCAGCATGGTTTCAATATCGGCTTCGACCGGTGGCGGCGGACCGAGTACGAACACGGACGTTATCACGAGCACGGTCAAAACTCTGATAAAGAACGTCCTCATAATGCACCTCCAGAGCAAGGTGTTTCGTTTTATTCCGGTTCGCTCCGCAAGACTTCCGAGTTGTTGGTACCGGCACTGTTCTGAATCGCGGTCCACGCTTGATAGGCGGAATAGGTGTCGTTGGGAACCCGACAGATTTCTGGCAAGTGTAGATCGCCGCTGACGACGGAACGAGCGTATTCGAAATCCTGCTGTCGTGTCAAGTTACCGTTTCTGGCCGCACAGAGGGTTCTAATCCGTGTATTGGACTAGATGATCTGAGCTTTCCGTTAACCCTTTGCTGGAAAGGCCATTGTCCATGTCTCGGCGGAGAAGCGTGGCCTCGTCTCTTCCGGACTCGGCGCTCTTCGGTCTGCCTCCACCAGTAGATCCGCGATCGCAGCGCTGATCTGGTTCCCGCTTGCGGTCTCAAAGCAAGAGTATGCCGGAGAAGGGTTGACCTCGAAACAAAACCACTCACCGCCGGTCGAGAGCCGAAGGTCGATCCCGGCCAGCGGAAGGTTGAACCGCTCGGAGAGTTGCAGACAGCGCAACATGATTTCACGCGGCAGCTCTGCCGGCTCCATGCAAGCGGCGTCGTAGCGGTAGTCGTCCGCGTCCGAGAGGATGCGACACGCGAAGAGTTTCGAACCGACGACGTGCACCCGATAGTCCGTGCCTTCGATCCACTGCTGAAACTGGGTGGGGCACCAGGCGACATCGTCCAGAGCCTTCCGCCTCCGAAGCGAGAGGCGGCGGACAATGCTCCTTACTCCGCTGATGGATTTATAGATCACAGGGGTTTGACCGCTAGCGAACTCGAGGGCTGCCCTCGGGTCCGTTGTCAGAAGGGTATCAGGAACGTGGAACCCTGTCTCCTGGATCAGCCTTGACTGGAACGGCTTGGAGTTGTTTGACGCCATGGCGGAGGGCCTGTTAAGAACCAACGCGCCGGTGAGTTCCGACCAGCTGACCAGGATGTCGTCAAATGTCGAAACGTGACGCCATGCTATCGATTCAGGGTGTTTCCCGGCGAACTCCGGAAATTTGCGGAAATCGTGCGGCCGGATGTAAGCGGCGCCGATCTGCTCAAGCCGGACCCGGGTACCGGGGCCTTCGATGCACCCGCAGACGGTCCGCCCAAATCGAGTCTCGATGTGGTATTTGAGACTCTTGGTCTGGCAGAGGAACAGTAGCGGAGCGCTTCGCCGCTCCAGCTCCTCGCGGACAAGCGCCAAGGGTGCGTCGTCTTCGACTCCCCAGAGAAGGATCATGACTTCGACCGCTTAAAATGGTCTACGATCGCCCCACGCACGGCCGGCGAGGAGACGTCGGCAATCGGGGTGGCTCCGATAAATCGCGGCCGCTCTGATCCGGTTGAGAAGAACGTCTGCAGGAGGTCCACGCTTGCGGCCGCTGCAATTGCGCGCGCGGACGTGGCGAGCAGTTCGCTGTCGGAACCCACAACGCGCGATCCGACAACGGTCACGCTTCGAACGGCAGCAGAGGCTTTATGTGGACGATGCGTTGTACGCCTGGGAGGTTGAACCGAAATTTTCAGTGACTGAGCCAGCCGACACCAAAACTCCACCCTCCAGGAAGGGCCCGAGAGACATCCAGGCGTCGCACGATTCAGCATTGGGCAGTTGAGACCGGACAGCCAGTAGACGAGGAACGCTGTCATTTCGGAGGCGACATAGTCACGATCCGGCGCGACGATGTGGGTAAGTTCCGCGGGGAAGATGCACGGAAGAAGCGTAACGATTCCTGCGACTCGCGAGGCGGAGAGTAGCCGCCCTCCGACTACGATCCGATCATTGGTGGGCGCAGCCGGTCTGAGTCGCCAGCCGGGCCTGGACAGATCGCGGCAGGTGAGCACGCGAGCTGTGCCTTTGGGGAAGGCGGCCGCCAGATCCCTGGCGCTGTCGTCCAGTCTGCCGGCAATAATGAGGATCACTTGCGCCGCTTGCGAGTTCTTGGACGGACCTCCGGCCGCTCGGCCTTGCGGATGAAGGCCCTGCCCTTGAAAACTTCCTTCTCGAGACGCTCTAGGCGGGCCGAGATTTCGACCAGAATCCTGGGATCGATGAGTTCGGGGTTCTCGAAGCCGAGCATGCCTTTGACCTCTTCTATCTGCTCTTTCTCCTTCCAGCGACTGCCCTTGGGAACGTCTATATGCCACGCTTTCTCAATTACGAGAAGCTTGTCGATGATCGAGTCTTTCCATTCCTTAAAAAACGTTTTTTGGACCGACTTGAGCGCCCGGTAGACGTTGATCCGCCCATAGCCCATTTGCTGGTTCCGAGTCCCATTCGGAAATCCCGCTTGCAGGGCATACGGAACTGTACCGACCTTATCGGCCGTCTTCTCAATCACGGTTCGTACCTGAGCATTTGTGAGCGACGGCTTCTCGCTCAGAACCAGAGCGGCGAGGCCGGATACATGCGGTGTGGCCGCGGACGTACCGTTGAACGTCATGAAATAGTTGCCGGCTGCTCCGCCGGACGTATTGTATCCACTTGCTCCTTGCCGGTCAGTCGTTGGGATGAGCACCCCTGGAGCAACGACGGAAACGCCTGTCGTGATTCCTTCATAGACTTGCTGGCCCCAGTTGGAGCCCCAGTTCTCACCATCCGGGCTTGCAGGAGACTTTCGATTGTCGACCTGGTCCGAAGCGCCGCAGGCGATCACAAGTGGATGCCGCGCAGGGTACCGGTTCACGGTGCCCGTGTTCTCGTTTCCGGTCGCGGCGCAGAGGACGACATTCTGATCGTTCCACGCGTGCTCGATTGCCGGGTCAATGATATTGAAGTCCCACCCGGTCGGACCGAACCCTTCGCCGGCGGCGTAGCGGCCGAAGCTCATGCTGATCACGTGGGCTCCGTTGTCGGCCGCCCAGTTTATTCCGGTGGCGGCTTCCACGTCAGAGGAGTTGACCCTGCGGAGCGGTAAGATTTTACATCCGCCTCCTACACCGGCGACGCCAAGCATGTTGTTGAGCCGAGCCGCCGCGATTCCGGCACAGGCCGTGCCATGATTTCCTCCGGGGTCACCGGTCGGCATCATCGTGCTCAGGTTGATTCCCGGGAGACAATCCAAATCCGGGTGCCCGGTCTCAACCCCGTCGTCGAGGATGGCGACAACGATCGAGGCGCTCCCTGTCGCGTAGTCCCAGCCTTGGGGCCCCTGGATCTGCGCGATGTTCCATTGTTGAGGATAGAGAGTGTCGCTCGGCACCAGTGTGGAGTCTCCCAGAAGAGGCATGTTTTCGAAGCGGACGTCGGCCACGAGATCCTTCTCGCGAAGGAGCGCCTCACGGATCTCATAGGCCGAATGTCTGGATGGATCGCTAACCACAAAATATGAGAACCCGTTCAGGTATCGAGATTTCTCCGGGATCTCTTTCAGGCCAAAGCGACTCACCACCTTTCCAAGCGCCTCGCTGGAGGACGCGTCGGAAGGACGGGCCGGGCGGATTAGCAGAACATTCGGCAGGGGACAGAGGAGCCCGTCCAATCCCTTCGTCTTGTCAAGTTTGTATACGGGTCCAATCCAAGCCAGCCGGTCCTGCAGACTCTTTTCGAGAGCAGCCGCGCCTGCAGCGCCTTTGACCCGCACCCAGAATTGGCGTGACGTATGATTGATGGTCTGAAGAGGCCGGCGCGCCTGGCCGCGCTTCGGCTCGGGGATACGTTCCAGCGCGGCGTTGGCTCGCTTCACCAAGGATTCCACGGATTCGAGATCCTGGTCCTCTTTGAATGTCACAAGGACACGGCCGGGATCCAGCGTCATCGGGACGCCAGATCCATGTACGAGGGATCTTGGAAATTGCATCATCGGGCGTTCTCCTTTCACGTTATGTTAGGTAAACGGCCAACGACGGAGACAGGTCTTGGATCTTGAAGTACGAGCGCGGAGGGGAAGAAGAATATCGAAAAACATCGCCCTGTGTCAAACCCTCCTATTGGAGAGAGAGCCGCGGGCCTGTCCTGACTGGCGTCGAAGGGAACGTGCAGGTTCGATGATTTTTCTGGTGCTCATAACGGCTTCACAACCACTTCATGGCTGATGAGCTAGCCAAGTCGCCTCGAGCCATGCTTTCCTCTTTCAGTCCATGGCGATTACCATAAAGCTGGTGCGTCGCGTTGAAGTCTGTAGGCGCGTAGTATGAAAGAACGCCGTGGAAATAAAGGCTACGAGTGGATAGCGTTTCGATTGATTTGGTCTATCGAGGACGCCGCAACGGAGAGGTCAAGAGTCGATCGGAGCCGCCGTGGACACGGTGGCAGTTTCCGCACGCGGTATTTGTCGAAGTGTGATAAGAGCTTCCTGCCGACTGAAATCGATGGCAGGACATACAGAGTTGAGAGACGCTGTTGTCCATGACCAGAAACTTGGAAAACCGCTCCGCATGGGGATTATGGCAGGTGGTGCACTGGAGCCGCCCTCTGGGATCGAGTCTGACCTGTCTGGGGAGGATGGTGGGCTCAGCGAGACTACCCTTACGCCGGGCCAAGCTCGAGTCATAGACGAAGGAGACGGGATGGTCGTCAGAAAGATCCCCTCCGAGAGACACTCGTTCCGAAACTGGACCCAGCGGCAGACGCCGGCCGATATAACCAGCCCATATTGAGCCCAGTGAAGAGCTGCCGTCGTGGCAGAGAAGGCAGGCGCGTGAGGAGCCATTGGGCTGCTGGATGACTGCTCTCAGCGTGGGGCTCTGGTAGAGATTGTAAAGCGGGGGCGATGTAGCGGCCGGACCTGGAACGCGGAGCAGATGGCAAAAGCGGCATAGCTCCTTATCGGTGTATCCTGAAAGTTCAGGAATCCTCATGAAGAAATCATGGGCTGTACCCCGAACGCCCGCGAAGGCGTAAGCGGCGAGCACTCCGAGAAACAACAGGACAACGGGAAGAACTTTGACCTTCATCAAAATCGCCTTATGACCCTGAGGCTTGCGAAGAATTCCCGTGAAAGGGTGGACTGCAAGCTCCGCACGGTATATTCCAGCAGCGGGATTATCTCTATCTTGCCGTAGGTCCAAGAGGCTCTCGCCCGGCTGCCCACATGATACCACTCGGAGGATGTTTCGCTTTTCAGGATATTAAAGCCTCCGAAACCTTCGATAGTCAGGCGGAAGGGAAGCTCGGGACTCCAGGCCAGATTTGTCTGTCCACGGTAGCTCTCCGACTCGCGTCTTGGCAGCGTGTAGTCTATTACTGACTGCCCAAAGTTGAGGCTCCAGGTGACCGTCCGGATCGGCGAATACCAGAAAGATTGACTGAAGACCAGCGCGTTGTAAGCGAGTCTTCTCGCGTCAATGCGCTGATATTCGTTAAGGAGTGAGAGTCGGACCTTGGGCCAATTCCATAAAAATCGGATACCTGCTGTGTCGGATTGTCTTCTCTCCAAGAAACTCGCGTCTCTCCCGGAGATAAGCCTTGGGGAAACCTGGTCATGCGAGTAGTAAGGATAGACCCACCCGTAATCAAGGCCGAGGTTGGCGCGGAGCCTGGTCGTTGCGTAGGTCAAGGAAGGGGAAGGAACAAACCGATAGGAGACCAGGATTGGCTGGCCGTCAATAATCCTTCCTCCAAAGAGGACGAGGACCTCCAGGAAATCGCCAAAGGGTTGAAGAAGATAATCGAGCCCCTCCTGATAGATAATGGCCTGAGTGACATCGGTTACCACCACACTTTCCCGGATGGCCAAAGGACGCTCCAGGCGAAAGGGGGAAGCCAGCTCGGCTGTGTGCCTTTCCTGCAGGACCAACCCCTCCTGTTCCACCTGGGACAAGGTGTCATAATCAAGACCGAAGCCGCCGATGAGCCTGCCGTTGTAAGGGAGCTTCCTGCGATAACCCAGATTCACCCCTGCCCCGTAATTCTCCTGGACTCCCTCGGGGAGAAACGAAAGACCTCCCCGGAGGGCGAGACCAGTCGAGAGGCTGTCGTAGAGGTCGTGTTGGGCGGAAAGAGAAGAGGACAAGAATTTCTGCTCTCCCTGTGGGAAGGAAGAGATGCCCCCTGATAGCTTGAACTCCCCACCCAGGTTCGCATACGGCTGGTAGCCCAGGGAAAAGTCGCCCTGATGAAGAATGGTGGTCGCCTCAGCGGCGCTGGCGTAATTGAAAGCGTAGCCGTATTGCGTCGTCAGCGTGTCGCTGTGCGTCATTCTAAGAATCTGGTTGCTGTTAGCCTGGGTGAAATTGCTCAGCCCTTCTCTGTTGAAGAAGCTTGTTGAGGAAGTAAAGGCGTTGTCTCGCCAGTCGCCGAAGAGATACCTGTAGTAGGCCCGTCCCGAATGGGTCGTGACGCTCAGCGTCGGGAAGATCCGATCTTCCAAATCGATCAGGTCATAGTCGAGATCGAGATAATGGTTGTCCCAAGTGTTGTTACCGCTCAGCGACAGCGAGTCTTTTAGCTCGTCGTGCCGGACAGGCACGCCGAAGAAACGGAACTCATCTTCGCGATGATCCCGCCTGAGATCCAGCCTCAAGGGAAAGACATGATTCCAATAGGAAAGCCTCCCGCCCAGTGATTCGCTCAGGGTTTCTGTCCGGCCTTGTTCGTGTGAGACGGTGCCGCTCCCACGGCTGCCGAAGAGCGAGAGGTTGTAGGGCTTTGCGCTTAAGAAATGCAACCCGAGGTCGTACCCGAGCACCCTGCCATAGTTCGACCGGCTCTCTCCATCGCTTGAGGGCATCTCCTGGGAAAGCCCGATGGCCGTGCCGGCACTGAAAGTCAAAAGGCCTGGATGGTAAATGAACCCTTTGTTCCTTAGCCTCAGTATTTCACTGAAGCGAAGATTCTGAAACGTGCGCTCATCCGCTTCGCTCTCGACATCGTCCCGAGTATACTCGCCCCGTCCCTCCAGTTCTCCTTCCCATCCCTCAAGAGAGAGTTGCGCCTTTGCCGGCCCCGGTTGCAGGAACCAGGCAAGGACTAGGAGAACTATAAAGATCTGCTTCACGGACGGACATGGCATCGTTGGCAAGTTTCAAAACCGACTGGCCAACTGATCGATCCGTTGTGGCAGACGGCGCAGTATCTCCCGGCCATCAGCGCCTCCATCGTGATGGGGTTTGCCCCTTTTTTCATCTTGAAGATCGCGTCATGGCAGACGTAGCATTTGAACCGAATGCGGTGAACCCAGTGAGGGAAGACAGAGGGAGGCGGTTCGGCGCCCAGATCGGGCTTGCGCGAGAAGACGATGTCCCCCTCGACTGCCAAGGCCACGCCAAAGAGAAGTTCAACAACGAAAATCCATGCAACTAAGACTAGGCGCAGGGAGCAGGGAGCAAGGAGCAGGGCCCCAAAGCTAGGGGCCAGAGATCGGAGGTCACAAATCAGAGGTCGGAAATCAGAGGTCGGAGGTCGGCGACGGAAGAGCAAAGAGGAACGCCCGGACATCAGAGACCAGTGAGCCCGCGTCTGATTTCCGATTTCTGATTTCTGCTTTCTATTTTCTGTTTTTTCTCTGTTCACTACTTTCCTCCCGCCATCGCGGGATGGCAGCGGCCGCATGCGGTTGCAGGAAAAGCCACTTTTCCGTGGCATACGCCGCAGTATTGGCCTGCGTTGATCTTTTCCATCGTCATGGGAGTTGTTCCCTTTGCCATCTGAAAGATCGCGGTATGGCAATTGGGGCATGCCAGCCACTCGGTATGGCTCTTATGCGGAAAGATAACTTTGAACATCTGCCCGGCGGTGGGGACACGCTCTACGTCCAGGGGAAGCACCGGCTGGTCTGCGGCCTTGGGATCGATCCCTGGACGAGGAGCGATTACTTTTTCATTTAGGGCTTTAACCCAGTCGGTGGTGCCGGCCGTCACAGGCAAGAGCTTGGCTGCCTCCTCCCATCCTTTGGCCCGCTCGAGAGGGTTTTTCGGCTCCTCAGCCGGCCGCCATTCTGCCGTGGCCGGAATCTTAGTGTGACAGCGAGAGCACTCCCTTTCGACACCGAACGACACGCGACCGTGGCAAGCACCGCAAGACTCGCCGGCGTAGATCTTCGCCATTGTGATCTTATCGGCTCCTCTCTTCAGGGCGAAAATCCCGGGATGGCAGTTCGAACAGCTAAGCCACGCCGTGTGGGCCGCATGGGAAAAAGCTGCCTTGAACATCGGGTGCTCGGGGGGAGTAAGTTCCAAATCCAGCGCCAAAGGCGGCTGGTCACGGACCGACGGATCCAGGGAGGGCTTAGGGGCAACAGTTCCTTCTTCAATAGCCTTTACCCAGTCGATTCCACCCGTCTGATGCCTTGGGAGTTCCCGCACGAGGTCGCCCCATTGTTTCAGGCGTCGCAGAGGAATCGGGGGACCCGCCGGACGTTTCGGCAAAGCCTCAGCCATTCTTGCATGGCAGCGGATACAGCCCGTTTCCACCCGGAACGCTACTTTGCCGTGACACTGGCCGCAGAACTGGCCGGCGAAGATCTTGTCCATCGTGATCGGGTCGGCTCCCTTGCTCATCTGAAAGATCTCCGGATGGCAACTCGCGCAGGTCAACCAGGTCGTATGGGTGGCATGAGAGAATGTGACCCCAAAGAGGGGAAAGCCGGCCGGAACCAGCTCCACGTCCAACGGTAGGATCGGCTGAGCCTTGGCCTCGGGGTCGAGCCCCGCTCTGGGAGCGATCTTTTCTTCTTGCAGTGCCTTCGCCCAATCGATCCCGCCGGCGGCATCTTTGGGAAGAATTGCCGCCACCTGCTCGAATTGGCGGAGCTTTTCAACCGCTTTTTTTTGCTTCTCGTCAGCCGCAACGCTCTCTGGTCCGGCCTTTTTTAACGCTGCCTTCCTCCGCTCGGGGCGGGGCGCCCGTTCGTTTAAGAGTTTCCATCCTTCCCCTGGCTTCGGGGGATTGTCGAAGAGGAAAGAAAGCGCTTTATAGCGGGTCCCTTCGGAACAGGCCGCCAAGATAAAAACCGTTACAGCCAAAACCACGAAGACATGGACCCATCGCGTCTTCATCGCCACATGAATCACTGGATGTGGCACGCCTCGCACCTGGCCCGAAGGAGAGGACCCTCATTGACAGAGGAACCATTGTGAGGATCGTGGCACGAGGAGCACTCAATGCCGCTCGCGCCCGTCGCTGCGCCGGCCAGAATGTCTCCGCTCACATCACGGAAAAGTCTGGCGCCGGCCGCTCTGGGGTCCGCGACAAATTTGCTGAGATCCACATCCGGGCCGGTCGTCACGCTGTTATAGCTGTTCCGCATCCCCTGGAACGGGTAAGGAACCGCAACGGGGTGGTGGTAGCCGATCCTTCCCTGGGTTTCCTTGATGACGGCGGAGGAGCCCGTCCGAGCGTTTCCGTCGTACCAGTTGACGTCACCGATGGCCACGCTGCCGTCATGGCAGCTCAAACACATGCTGGTTGGACCTTTGTAGCCCGGAGAGATGGTCGGAAGCGGGGTCCCTCCGTTTGTTGCCGGTTCCTCAGGGCCGAATACGAACGTGTCGCCAGGCGGAATCGTATGGTTCCAGAGAAGCCGGGTCCTGCTCGCCCGGTGGGGAGCGTGGCAGATAGTGCAGGCCCCGATCACTGTGACCCCGTCATACGGCCGCCACTTCTCAGCATTGAAGTCGTGAACCGAGCCGGCCAGGCCCGATCCCGGCATCGAGCCGGCGGAGAGCGTGACCGGCCAGAAGGCGATCACGCTCAGTCCAAGGAATAGGAGCAAGAGGCTGCCCATCTTCTTTCGTGAAAAAAAAGAGGCCTGAGAACCGCCCAGGCCTCTTTGATAGTGCCTGTCGATGGCTCCAGCCCGCTTACGGAATCACGCCCATCTTGTGGCACTTCACGCATATGTAGTCATCCGTACCGGCTGCATAGGTCTCATTGCCCACTCCGGCGCCATCTCCCCAGGCGGTCCCTCGAAGGAGTAAGGGACGGCCGTTGAGGTCGTCAGGCTTGACCGTCGGGCCGTTATGGGGGTCGTGGCAGGACGAGCACTCGATACCGACGTTAGCATCCGCATAGGCTGCAGCCCCAACGAGGGCTGTCACGCCGCTCCCGGTATCGCGGAAGAGACGTATGCCCGAGCCTCTCGGGTCGGCGACAAACTGGCTCGTTGCAACGTAGGTGCCTGTCGCGATGCTGTTATAGGTGCTCGCGCTGTTATTAAATGGATAGGGCACGCCAACGGGATGCGTCCCGCTCAGGTCTCCGCCTTCACCCACGTTGTACTTGCCTAGCAGGCCTGCGAGGTTAAGCGTATCCGTCTCGTAGGCGGTCCCCCCCGTCCCGGCCATTCCGCTGAGCTTCGCGCCGCCGGTCCTGGCCGCGCGATAGTACCAGGCGATGTCACCGATGGCGACGGAGCCGTCGTGGCAGCTCAGACAGAGCTTGGATGGACCAGACCATGTCTTGAGATTGGTCGGCAGGCTCGTCCCGCCTATCGTCGTAGTGTCGTTCCAACTGAAGTCGTTCGCTGAAAGGGTGTGGTTCCATGCTAGCTGGCTCGTCACACCCCGGTGGGGCGTGTGGCAGAAAGTGCATATACCTATGGCGCCGGCATTAGTACTATTTGTAGCCGTCACAGGATTTAAGTCCATCGGGACTCCAAACTCCGCGGCATGGCCCGGCTTCATAAAGTCGTGAGGGCTGTCGTAGAGACCGGCGCCGCCCGTATAGGCAAAGGCCAGCAGCGGTATCAGCAGGACAGCCAAAGGAACGAGGACTAATGTGATCTTTTTCATCTGTTCTTATCTCCTTGTCTCTTAAATTCACCTCAATCTGTTGCCTGATTTTTCATCCCGTATCGTCTTTCTTTTTCATATTTTCACCTCCTTTCTTCGTTTTTTCTTTTTCAGCGGTTTTTGAGGGCGCTTGTCCGGAAGCCGCACCCTTCGCGTCCTTGGGAAGCTCGGCGAAGCTGTCCTCCGCCTTGGTATTGACCAGTTGATACACAC
>JACQUW010000364.1 GCA_016210115.1 Deltaproteobacteria bacterium
GCGTGCTCTACGATACGGCCATTCTACCGTACCAAAGATGCGAGCATTTGTCCAGCCCAAAATCTTACGCGATGAAAAACTCCCTACTAAGGTTTACCCGTCGTAACTGAGGGATTACGAATTAACTGTTGACATCGGGGCTTTTCTAGGTTAGTTTCGTTAAGTCGCCTCCCCCAGTTGACCTTCTTTACTAAAGTCACACGGGAACTTTGGCTCAAATTATAAACGGATTAGTCGGAAAAGAGGGGTTCCGCATGGCCAAATCCAGTCTGCCTCCAAAACAGGGTCTTTATGATCCCAGATTCGAGCATGATGCTTGTGGCGTTGGTTTTGTGGTCAATATAAAAGGCGCCAGGTCACACCAGATCGTTGAGCAGGCGCTCACGGTTCTTGAGAACCTGGATCACCGGGGTGCCTGCGGTTGCGAAGAGAATACTGGCGACGGCGCTGGTGTCCTGTTGCAGGTCCCGCACGGATTTTTCCAGCAGGCCTGCGATGGGCTGGGATTTCACCTACCGGGGCCAGGCAATTACGGCGTAGGCATGGTTTTTCTGCCGCCTGACCGGGATCAGCGAGTGCGGTTTGAAAGGATGTTCGAGGAGATCATCATCAGCGAGGGACAGCACGTTCTCGGCTGGCGCAGTGTCCCTACCGACAATCTCTATCTCGGAGAGACAGCGAAATCTTGCGAGCCTTCCATTCGCCAGATCTTCATCGGCCGCGGCAAGTCCATCAAAGATGAGATGGCGTTCGAGCGCAAACTGTACGTCATCCGCCGCCGCGCCGAAAACGCCATCCGTTATGCGGCCATAGTCGACGGCGATTATTTCTATATTCCGAGCCTGTCCTACAAGACGATCGTGTATAAGGGGATGCTGACGGCGCGACAGATCGCGACATTCTATCCCGATCTGTCCGATCCTCTGGTAGAAACCGCGATTGCCGTGGTGCACTCCCGTTTCAGCACCAATACCTTTCCGAGCTGGGGACGCGCGCACCCCTTCCGCTACCTGATCCACAACGGCGAGATCAATACTTTGCGCGGGAACGAAAACTGGATGCATGCCCGCCAGGCGATGCTCGCTTCGGAGCTATTCGGAGACGACTTGCCCAAGCTTTTCCCCATCATACAGGAAGACGGGAGCGATTCCGCTAAATTCGATAATTGCCTTGAGTTCTTGGCGCTGAGCGGGCGCCCGTTGCCGCACGCGATGATGATGATGATTCCGGAACCATGGGAAAATCATACAACCATGGAGCAGCAGAAGCGGGCCTTTTACGAATACCACAGCAGCCTGATGGAACCGTGGGACGGTCCGGCCTCCATCGGTTTCACTGACGGGACGGTTGTCGGAGCGGTTCTTGACCGCAATGGCCTGCGCCCGTCCCGGTACTACGTCACCAAGGACGATCTGGTCGTGATGGCGTCGGAAGTCGGTGTGCTCGACATACCTCCGGATCGCGTCCTGGAAAAGTGCCGGCTGCAACCCGGCCGCATGTTCCTGGTCGATACAGAGCAGGGTCGCATCATCAGCGACGAAGAAATCAAGGAGCAGATGGCCGCGGCTCGCCCTTATGGTCAATGGCTCAAGGACCATCTGGTGCGTTTTGATGAGCTGCCAAGCCTTCCCGAAAAAGAACCCACGTATAATCACCCGATGACCTTGCAGCGCCTCCAGGCGTTTGGCTACGATTTTGAGGATCTACGCATCAATCTGGGTCCGATGGCCCAAAGCGGAGTTTATCCGGTGGGCTCTATGGGGACTGACACGCCGCTTGCCGTGCTCTCGGACAAACCGCAGCTTCTCTACAACTATTTCAAGCAGCTGTTCGCACAGGTGACCAATCCTCCGATCGATCCCATCCGGGAAGAGCTGATCACCTCAACAACTCTGACGCTCGGCTCCGAGGGGAATCTTATCGACCCGAGGCCGGAAAGCTGCCGGCAGCTCCGGCTCTCGACGCCGATTCTGAAAAATTCGGAAATGGAGAAATTGCGCCAGATCGACCGGCCGGGAATCAAATCCGTCACCTTGCCGATCTTGTTCAATCCCGACGGAGGAAAGGCCGCGCTTGAAGAGTCACTGAATAACTTGTTCCGTGCCGCCGATCAGGCGATCTCCGACGGCGCCACGATTTTGATCTTGTCCGACAAAGGCGTGGATCACAGGCAGGCGGCCATTCCCGCGCTGCTCGCTTGCTCGGGACTGCATCATCACCTCATCCGCTCAGGTACCCGCACCCGGGTTGGGCTCGTCACCGAGTCCGGAGAACCTCGCGAAGTGCACCACTTCTGTCTTTTGCTGGGCTACGGCGCGCAGGCTATTAATCCCTACCTGGCCTTCGACTGCCTGAACGACATGATCCATGAAGGGCTCTTGAAAGATGTTACCTATCACGACGCAGTGAAGGGTTACATCAAGGCCGCGGTCAAAGGCGTCGTGAAGGTTATGGCCAAAATGGGGATATCCACCATCAGATCCTACTGCGGGGCGCAGATTTTTGAGGCGGTAGGTCTTGGGCAGAAACTGATCGAGAAGTACTTTACCTGGACACCCTCCCGGGTGGGTGGCATCGGCCTGGAAGAAATCGCTTTGGAAGTCCAACGGCAGCATGCGAAAGCTTTTCCGCTATTTCAGCTCAATGGCCGCACGCTCGAAGTTCACGGCCAGTACCAGTACCGGAAAGACGGGGAGCTCCATCTCTTTAATCCGCAAACGATCCATCTTCTGCAGAAGGCGTGCCGCACGAACGATTATGCGACCTTCAAACAGTATACGAAGCTGATCGACGATCAGTCCGAACGGATGGCGACGCTGCGCGGTTTAATGGAGCTCAAGGGGTTGGCTGAGCCCATTCCAATCGAAGAAGTGGAGCCGGTAGAAAACATTGTGAAGCGCTTCAAGACCGGAGCGATGTCTTACGGCTCCATCAGCAAGGAAGCCCACGAAGCGCTGGCCATCGCGATGAACCGCATCGGCGGCAAGAGCAATACCGGCGAGGGTGGTGAAGATCCGGAGCGCTATCTCCCCGGTCCAAACGGCGATTCGCGCAACAGCGCGATCAAACAGGTGGCCTCAGGACGATTTGGGGTGACGAGTTTATATCTCACTCAGGCCAAGGAGCTGCAGATCAAGATGGCTCAGGGCGCCAAGCCGGGCGAAGGCGGCGAGTTGCCTGGACGGAAGGTTTACCCGTGGATTGCGAAAGTGCGCCATTCGACGCCCGGGGTCGGCCTGATTTCGCCGCCGCCGCACCATGATATCTACTCCATTGAAGATCTGGCTCAGCTGATTCATGACCTGAAAAATTCCAACCACCACGCTCGCATCAGCGTCAAGCTCGTTTCCGAAGTGGGTGTCGGAACCATCGCCGCCGGGGTGGCGAAAGGACATGCGGATGTGGTTCTAATAAGCGGGCACGACGGCGGTACGGGAGCCTCGCCTCAAACGAGCATTAAGCATGCCGGCCTCCCGTGGGAACTCGGTCTTGCGGAGACGCACCAGACCCTGCTGCTCAATAACCTGCGCAGTCGCATCACGGTGGAAACAGATGGTCAACTCAAAACCGGTCGTGACGCCGTCATCGCAGCTCTGTTGGGGGCCGAAGAGTTTGGATTTGCAACCACCGCGTTGGTGACGCTGGGATGCATCATGATGCGCGTTTGCCACCTCGATACCTGCCCGGTCGGCGTCGCGACGCAGAATCCCGTCCTGCGCAAAAAATTTGCCGGCGATCCTTCCCATGTCGTCAATTTCATGCGCTTCATTGCCCAGGAGATGCGCGAGTATATGGCTCGACTCGGTTTCCGCACGGTCGATGAGATGGTCGGCCGTTCCGAGAAGCTCGAGGTCCGGCAGGCGGTGAACCATTGGAAAGCCAAAGGGTTGGATTACTCGGCGATTCTTTATCAGCCTCAGGTCGGTCCGGATGTCGGCCGTTATTGTCAGATCCCGCAGAATCACGGGTTGGAAAACGCGCTCGACAACCAGGTCCTGCTTGACTTGGCCGGCCCCGCTCTTGCCCGCGGTGAAAGCGTCAAGGCGACGCTGCCGATCCGCAATACTCACCGCGTTGTGGGAACGATCCTGGGGAGCGAGGTGACGCGGCGGTTCGGGCCCGAAGGACTGCCGGAAGATACGATCCACTTCCGGTTTCACGGCTCCGCTGGTCAGAGCTTCGGCGCCTTCGTGCCGCCGGGACTTACGCTCGAGCTCGAAGGAGACGCCAACGATTACTTCGGCAAAGGCTTATCGGGAGGCAAAGTCATTCTTTATCCCCCGGCAGGCTCGACCTTCGCTCCCGAAGAGAACATCATCGTCGGCAACGTGGCATTTTACGGCGGCACCCGTGGTGAGGCTTATATCAGCGGTATGGCCGGTGAACGGTTTTGCGTGAGGAACAGCGGCGTCCGGGCCGTGGTCGAAGGTGTAGGCGATCACGGCTGCGAGTATATGACCGGCGGCCAGGTCGTGGTGATCGGAAAAGTCGGCCGCAATTTCGCGGCCGGTATGTCGGGCGGAATAGCTTATGTCTTCGACGAGCACGGCGATTTTAAGAGCCGGTGCAATATCGAAACCGTAACGCTCGAGCGTCTCGGCGAAAACGATTTGCTGGAAGTCGAGGAGATGCTCAAACGGCACGCGATCTATACCCACAGTGCGCGGGCGTGGCAGCTTCTGGCCCTCTGGGAAGAGACAGCGCAGAAGTTTGTCAAGGTCCTGCCCAGGGACTATAAACGCATGCTTGAGGCCGTCGAAGAGGCGGAACGTAAGGGATTGGCTGGCGAAGCGGCAATCATGGCTGTTTTTGAAGCCAACAAAAACGACGCGGCGCGGGTGAGCGGGAACTAACCCCTTGGGATAAGTGCCACAGCGAAGTCGAGTTTTGAATTTTGAGTTCTTGGTTTTTAGCCAAACTCTTGCAACTCAAAATTAACAATTCAAAACTAAAAAGTGAAAAGTCGCGCCTCTCGCCGGGCGGCAATTTCTTGTCTTGTAGGAGAAAGTAGTAAGAATGGGTAAACCGACGGGATTTATGGAGTTTCAGCGTGAGCTTCCGCCGGATCGATCACCGTTGGAACGGCTCGATGATTGGCAGGAGTTTCATGATCATTTTCCTGAGAGCAAACTCCAGGCGCAGGGCGCTCGCTGCATGGATTGTGGAATTCCGTTCTGCCACTCGGGAACTCTGATTAGCGGGATGGCCTCCGGTTGCCCGATCAATAACCTGATTCCGGAATGGAATGATCTCGTCTACCGCGGCCTCTGGAAAGAGGCGCTTGAACGGCTTCATAAGACGAACAATTTCCCCGAGTTTACGGGTCGGGTCTGCCCCGCTCCATGCGAAGGCTCCTGTGTGCTGGGAATTAACGAACTGCCCGTCACGATCAAGACGATTGAGTGCGCAATAATCGACAACGGTTTCGCCCAGGGCTGGGTCGAGCCCGACCCGCCCAAAAAAAGGACCGGAAAAAAAGTAGCCGTCGTCGGATCGGGACCTTCGGGGCTCGCCTGCGCAGCCCAACTGAATCGCGCCGGCCACTGGGTGACGGTGTACGAGCGGGCGGACCGGATCGGTGGGCTGCTCATGTACGGCATTCCCAACATGAAGCTCGATAAGAGGGTGGTCCAACGGCGCATCGATCTCATGGCAGAAGAAGGGATCACGTTTATAACCAATACGGCCGTGGGCGAGGAGCTTCCCGCAAAGAAGCTCCTGGACGACTTCGACGCTGTCGTGCTCTGTTGCGGCGCCACCAAGCCTCGTGATCTGTCCGTTCCAGGACGGGAGCTTAAAGGCATCCACTTCGCAATGGAGTTTCTCCATGCGAATACCAAAAGCCTCCTCGATTCCGGCCAGCAAAATGGCAGCTATATTTCGGCTGAGAATAAGCATGTTGTGGTAATCGGCGGCGGAGATACCGGCACGGACTGCGTGGGGACCGCGATGCGACACAAGTGCAGGAGTTTGGTCCAGCTTGAGATTCTGCCCCAACCGCCGGATACACGCCAGGCCGACAATCCCTGGCCCGAGTGGCCGAAGATCTATCGTCTGGATTATGGCCAGGAAGAAGCGCAGGCCCGCTTCGGCGCCGATCCCAGAATTTACGTGATGTCCCCACAGAGGTTCATCGGCGATGGAAACGGCCACGTCAAAGAAGTTCACGCCGTGAGCGTCGAATGGACCAGAAATGAGAGCGGCGCCTTCATTCCCAAAAATATTCCCGGGACGGAACAAGTTTTTCCGGCGGATCTCGTGCTGCTCGCCATGGGCTTTCTTGGCCCGGAAGAGGCGATTCTCGCCGATCTGGGAGTCGAGCGCGATCCCCGTTCGAACGCGAAGGCGGAATATGGTAAGTTCGCGACCAACGTCGCGGGAATATATGCCGCCGGAGACTGCCGCCGCGGTCAAAGCCTCGTGGTATGGGCGATCAACGAAGGACGCGGGGCGGCCAGGGAAGTTGACCGTCACTTGATGGGAAAAACGGGCCTGCCTTAGCGTCGGGCGAGTTGTTAAAGCCCGAATTTTTCACAAAGCGAAACCGGGTCGCTCCTCGAAATCCTCGCAAAGAGCGGGGCGAAGGCTCTAACCGCTCAGCCCGATATACATCCTCCGGCGCGTTCAAGTCCGGCACGCTCTTTATTTCGGCCGATCTTTTTTGGTTCGGAGATTACAATGATTTATAGTTCCGCCCTATCTCGCCTGTTTACAACGGCACTGCTCGTTGTTCTATCCACGATGCCCTCCTGGGCGAACGAAAAGATCCGCATTGCCTACCCGAGCTCATTGACCGCAGTTCAAATCTGGGTCGCCAAAAAGCAGGGGTTCTTTGAGAAAAATCGATTAGACGTAGACCTGGTGGTCATTCCGACTGAAATAGCCCTGATGAGTCAAATGGCCGGAGAACTCGACTATACGATCTTTGGCACGAGCGTCCCGGGGGCGGTTCTTAATGGGGCGCCGCTCAAAATTGTCATGTGGCTTTACGACCGGATCGACTACGTCCTGGTCGCGCAGCCACAGTTTAAGACGGTGGAATCTTTGAAGGGTAAAACGATTGGCATCAGCAGCTACAACACGAGCACGCATGATGCGGTGCGAGTGATCTTTCGAGCTCATGGGATTGATGTGGATAAGGAAGCGCAAGTCATTGCCATGGGGCGGGCGGCATTGAGATTTCAGTCGCTCGTGGTCGGAAAGATGGACGCCAGCGTCTTCCCGAGCCCGCGAGATTTCTTTGCTGAAGAGAAGGGCATGACGTTGCTCGACGATGTGCGCGACAAACTCGACTGGCCGATGACCGGCGTCACCGTGACAAACAAAAAATTAGCGACAAATCGAGATCAGGTGCGCAGGGTCGTTCAGAGTATCGTCGATGCGACCCGGTTCTACAGGGAGAACAAAGAGGCGTCCATTAGGCTAATTCAGGACTGGCTCGCTCTTCCCAGGTCGGTGGCGGAGAAATCGTACAACAAGTCCCTTCGGCACATCAGCTACGACGGGAGAACAAGAGAGCGAGCGATTTCGAATCTCATTGACGCCACCAAGAAAGATCTAAAAAAACCCGGAGAATACCCCATCTCAATGTTCGTTGATTACGCCATTCTGCAGGAAGTGCTGCCGAAGAAGTAGCACGTGCCCACAGAGCGACATACGCGTTTACCCCATTGACCATTGACGAATGACCATTGACCAAAAAGTACTATCTTACCAGGAGAGCGACATGACCCGTTTACCCGACCTTCAGTTGCCCGAGCTTACAGCGGAGCAGAAGCGCATCTACGATGAGATCGCCGGGCCGCGGAGCGGCTCTGTGCGCGGCCCCTTCCCCATCTGGCTCCGAACGCCGGCACTTGCGGATCTCGCGAATCAACTCTCGAGCGCGCTCCGCAGGGACGGCAAACTTGATAAGCGCCTGCTGGAGCTCGCCGTCCTCGTGGTCGCGCGGCAATGGTCGGCCCAATATGAATGGTTCGTGCACGAACGAGCGGCGCTTAACGCCGGCCTCTCGCCAGAGATCGTAGAAGCAATTCGGGAGCGCCGCGCGCCAGAGTTTGTCCGTGAAGACGAGCGGCTCGTCTACGAAGTGGTTACCGAGCTTTTGGAGACACGAACCCTGAGCCAAACGAGCTACGACCGCGCCCTTGCCGCCCTCGGACTCGAGCCCCTGATCGAGCTAATTACCACCGCCGGTTTCTACACGATGATCGCAATGATCCTAGTCGCCTTCGAAGCCCCAGTCCCCGGCGGCAACCCGCCGCTTCGGTAAACGCGGCAAAGAGTCCATAGTTTGATCGGGTTAAAATAAGGTCTGGAGAAGAAAATGATGGCTGCTCGACAGTTGACTACTACGTCTGCAATGACTTTTAACGAGCGGGTTTATAGGGGTGCGCAATGGAGCGAGGTGATCCATCTCCGCCAACTGAGTCAGCCAGTCATAGAAGCAGTAAAAAGGTTGCTGACCGTCCGAGAACTCCCACACAGTTGGGACAGCTACGAGAGTCCGCCACCTTCGGAGTTGGCTATCGGTGTGGCAATCCGGCTTCTGATCGGAGTCGATCTTGACGAATTTCCGTCTCCACGTATCGTCCCAATATCAGGTGGAGGGGTACAGCTGGAATGGGACGTCGGATCGCGTGAGTTGGAGTTGGAGATTTTGAGTGATGGCACGATCAGATATCTCAAGGTTGAAGAGGGAGAACCTACTGAGGAAAGCGAAATCGGACCGTCACACTTTGCCCGGCTAGCGTCTCTCTTGTCATGGCTAATTTCCGAAACTTCTTAGAAACGTGATACGGGATCCGGGCAACAACCGTCCTTGCCCACATAATCGGCGTCACGCACCAGGATGGACTTCTCACAGCCTCAGAGGCGCACGCCAAGCTATATGGCGGCTCTATAAGAGCCCCTAAGTTCAAAACCGAGATCATTTACCGCCTCCCCATCTGGCCGACTTGTATATGACGCGCTAACACTCTCCATTTTCGAAAAGGCTGCTGAGAACCGTTCAGCTCTGGCCCACGAGTAGTGTCTTAAAATTTCCTTGTCAGAACACGGGCAAATGGCGTAATATCCGCGAAAATCATCGAGCTTTCGTTAGAGATATCGGATGGCGCGCGGTCAAAATCATAACAAGAAGAACAACGGGGCCAACGTCGGCTATGAGGCCGAGCTATGGCGGATGGCGGACGCGCTGCGCGGCAGCATGGATGCGGCCGAGTACAAGCATGTCGTGCTCGGGCTGATCTTCCTGAAGTACATATCCGATGCCTTCGAGGAGCATCACACAAAGCTCGAAGCGGAGAAGGCGCACGGCGCAGACCCAGAGGACCCGGACGAGTACCGCGCGGTCAATGTCTTCTGGGTGCCGCCGGAAGCGCGCTGGTCACACCTCAAAGCCCAAGCGAAGCAGCCGACGATCGGCCAACTGGTGGACGACGCGATGGCCGGTGTCGAGCGCGACAACCCGTCGCTTAAGGGGGTCCTACCGAAAGACTACGCGCGACCGGGATTGGACAAGCAGCGGCTCGGTCAATTGATCGACATGATCAGCAACATCCGCGTTGGTGATGCCGAGAGCCGCTCGAAGGATATGCTCGGCCGCATCTATGAGTACTTCCTTTCCCAATTTGCCACCGCTGAGGGAAAGAAAGGCGGCGAGTTCTACACTCCGCGGTCCGTCGTCAAGTTGTTGGTTGAAATGCTGGAGCCGTTCAATGGCCGTGTGTACGACCCCTGCTGCGGTTCGTCAGGCATGTTCGTTCAGTCGATTGAGTTTATCAATGCGCACGCGACAGGCAATGGCAACCCTTCGACAAGCTCAGGGCAGGCTCGGAAAGCGAAAGGCGACCTGCCTGCGCCGCAAAGCGCAGCGGCGCGGCAGGCAGGCATCAGCATCTACGGCCAAGAGTCCAATTACACTACCTGGCGTTTGGCGAAAATGAACCTCGCCATCCGCGGAATCGACGGTCAGATCGCCCATGGCGATACGTTTCACAATGACCGCCATCCGGACCTCAAGGCCGATTTTATCTTGGCCAATCCACCTTTCAACGTGAGCGACTGGCGCGGCGAACTCTTGCGCGAAGACAAACGTTGGCAATACGGCAAACCACCTGTCGGTAATGCCAACTTCGCCTGGGTCCAACACATCATCTATCACCTCGCTCCGATGGGCATTGCAGGTTTCGTCCTCGCTAACCGCTCGATGTCGTCGAACCAA
>JACQUW010000043.1 GCA_016210115.1 Deltaproteobacteria bacterium
ACAGAAAACCGGCTGCAAAGGTCCGTTGCGGGGCATGGCAGCTTCGCGGTGGGCCTTGTGCTCGCATGAAAATTATCGATCAACTTTAAGCTCGCTTATTTTAGGACTAGCCGTTTTCCGTGCGGTGGCTAATGAGTGTCATAGCCGAGTATTTCCCGTTGTCCACGGTAGTCTTGATTCGCGTATAACCTTATGAGCCTACATAACTGGGGCGCCCGATCCGCTTTCTGGCAGGTCGGGCAGTTTTGCATGTGTTTATGCGGATCAAAAGACTTCAAGGTCAATTCTTTCTTGCTTTCACCCTTGCCTGGTCCAAATGCCTTGCGTTTCGCTGATGCGTAAGCCCCTTTTATGGTTGAGGTACTACGCTTCAGCATTTTAGCGATCTCGGAGAAGGCGTAGCCTGCCATTGCTAAATCAAGAACGGCTAGCTGAAAATCGGCCTTATCCAGTCGCGTCCGCGGTTCAGTATGCGGTCTTCTATTAAGAAAACGCGCTAGTTCTATTTCAATCGCCGGTAGTAGGTCTGCTATGGGATGATTGCCGTTGACCTTGAGGTGTAACCAACAGCCGTCCGCGCTTTCGACTTGGACCGGTGATGCTATGCTCCATTGTCCTCCACTGCTGAGTTGATTAACGCCTAATTCCCATTTTGTTATGACCTGCTTTTCCTGCTCCGATGTTATGGCCCGGTTACAGTCCTCGCGAAATTGCTCGTTGCGCGACAAAAACTGAAGTCTGATAAATTCGGCCTTAACAAGTTTGATTACATGTCTCTGGGGATTAACGCGCATTTCCGCCTCCTCGGATCTCCTGCTTTGGTTTGAAAGGGGCCAGGCCGGGCAGGAGGGCGCCGGCTCTTCGGGAGCTACCCTAGGCCCCAACATCTGAGATAACTCTAACGCTATGCCAAACAAAAGCCAAGAATTTTTGCCGGTAAAAAGGCAGCCTTGGCGCTTTTCAAAGGCTATCGACTTGCGTTAGAATCCCTCGCCCGAATTCAGAGGAGCCCCAGGAGGACCGCCGTATGATGACAGCTCTAAAAATCCTCATCTTCTTTGTTGCTCTCGCTGGGATCCGTGAGGCAGTCGTTTCCATGCACCTAAAATTCGCCAAATATAGCGGACCGCAACCTCCTTTAGAGTTCCGAGAGCAGCCGAAGAATTACTGGGACTCCATCAGTGGACGGATTGCCACGTTGACTGGTTTTGCTGGGTTTTTCTTTGGTATGGCTTTGATTTCAATGCTCGGGTGGGATTCCCTCTCTTCCCCGGATATTTTGACGTTAATTCTTTTCATAACAGGTTTTGCATTCCATACTTGGGCCGAGTTTGACACCGGTATTTGGGCCGAAGAACAGCAGTGGGTGGATTACCTGGAAGGTCAGTACAAACTTATGGAAAAAACAGACTGACAACGCCAGCGGCACGGCCCTTTTTATTTAGCTGGCAACTGTCGGCAGGGAGCTACTCCCTTCGGCTCTTTCGTCTCTCCACTATCTGCCTTCTTCTGATCTCCGCCGTTGTCCCTCAGTCTCTTTACTCTCTGCTTCGCTGCAGCTTCTACAATCTGCGTGAGTTGAGAGATGTTTTCGGTTGATTTCCCTTCCAACAAGCGACGTTGCTGAAAGGCGCGGTCCATCAGGGCGATAGTAGGTATCATGGGCGCGTCCCCTTTATCCATTAGGTCATGGAGTCGCTTCCGACTTTTGGCCCCCAAAATATAAAGATCCTCAAGCTCTTTGTCCTTTATGCGCTCCACCATGGCACTAATAGCCGGATCGGTGTAAACGTCGCTTTCGAGCCATTTCTTCACCGTGTGGTGTGATCGGTCTAAGTGCTTGGCGATTGCGGTTGGACTGTGGCCCAAATCGGCCATGGATTTCATCAAAGCCAGTTCTTTGGCGTTGATTTTTTTTCCGGGCAAGCTGCAACTCCTTTTTCCTTTACCATGCGGATCAAAGGGCACTAGATCACGCCTACGTGTTCGATTTCCCCCCTACCCCCGCCGAATCGTGGCAAAGAGGGGGTCAAGATCCTGTGCCCGTTCTGTGCCTAACCCATTGAGAGGAAAGGGCAGGGAAGGGCACACACTGGAGGCTAGAGCCGTTGGATTCCCTTCAATAGATCGCGTTACGTGCTCCCGGATCAAGCAGGAAGGAATCTTGAAATCCCGAGGACTCGGAAGGGTCCGTGCCGGTTCAAGTCCGGCTCCGGGCACCAACTAAGCGACCTCATGCGATAGAAGCGCTCCGGTAGGTGGGTCAGTCATTTGATAGAGGGGATGCCCAAGTCTTTGCAGATTTTACGAGCAAGGCCATCATCGATTTCGTTGTGGCGGGGAACAGAAGAGCGTTTGTTCTAACTCGGATTGTGCCACCATGAATGACGAGCGCCTTCACGCAATAGCTCACAGCCGTTGTCTCGAAGGTGGCGCAGCAAGTCGCCGCGCTTCATAGAACAATAGGCTCTTCGTCAAATCCTTCTCCCGCGGCTGCAAGCGCCTCCTGGCGATTCCCCTCTCTGCCAATATGAATGAGACACTTACCCGCCTTGAGTTTAGTGTAGAATAGG
>JACQUW010000376.1 GCA_016210115.1 Deltaproteobacteria bacterium
TTCCAGTTCTTCGCCGCTCGCGCCGAGCAGGCCAAGGTGCAACGGCTCGCCGATTACATCATCGATCGCCACTACCCGGAGCTGAAGGAGCAGGCGAACCCTTACCTGGGATTGCTCGAGCGTGTGTGCGACAAACAGGCGGCGCTCGTTGCCAGTTGGATGCATGTGGGCTTCATCCACGGCGTGATGAACACCGACAATGTCGCGATTTCCGGCGAGACCATCGACTACGGCCCATGCGCTTTCATGGATCATTACGATCCGGCCACGGTGTTCAGCTCCATCGACACCTATGGCCGCTATGCCTACGCCAATCAGCCAAAAATCGCCCAGTGGAATCTTGCCCGCTTTGCAGAGACGCTTTTATCCTTGCTGCATACCGATAGAAACCGCGCCATCGCGCGCGCCAGCGAGGTGGTCGATAACTTTCCACAACGATACGAACACCACTGGCCCAACGGCATGCGCGCCAAGCTCGGCCTATTCACCGAGGAAGAAGCCGATCTCAACCTCGCCACGGGATTTCTCACGGCGATGGAGGGCAAAAAAGTCGACTACACGTTGGCCTTCCGCTATCTCGCCCATGCCGCCTTAGGCGATGAGGAACCGCTTCGCGCGCTGTTTAGCGATCCGTCGGCTTACGTTCTCTGGAGTCAATACTGGCGCACGCGGCTCGCGCGCGAACCGACGGTGCCCTTGGAACGGGCGCAGGCGATGCGGCGCGCCAACCCCGCGTTCATTCCGCGAAACCATCGAGTCGAGGAAGCGTTGACCGCCGCGGTGGAACGCGATGACTACGCCTCTTTCGACAGGCTGCTGAATATTTTGTCGCACCCTTTCTACGATCAACCGGAATTTGCCGCCTTCGCCGAGCCGGCGCCGGACGGGCAAGGCCGCTACCGAACATTCTGCGGCACGTGAGTGACGAGCCAGACGACACGCAATTCTACCGCATTTTCAGGATTTCCTGTGAAGCAGGCATCGAGGCAGCACCATTGTCGAAAAGCCAGGGCAGATAACGGCTCCGGTCACGGCGGCGCGTGGCCGCCGGTGAGATCACAACATTAGCGGGGCGGATCGGACTTTTATGATACCGGAAAAATACCGGCATGAGACGCCCAATCAACCGATCTTTTGGCTGACTTTGGTACGCTACCATCCGTAGTATTTCTTGAGAGTATCGGTCAAGAGATTGCCAGCGATCCCGAGCTCGAGCTCTCCTCACGGGCCAAGGATTGGCCAGACTACTGTGAGCCGAGGCCCTCACGGAAGGCACGAACACAATTAGCGTTGCGAGTCTTTCGGAGTGGCAGATGGCTGCAGTTGACAACGCAGCCGCTGTTGCAGCGGACGGCGCGGGTGTCATTTTCTGAAAGCTCTAGTGAACGAGCGCGCCGCGGCCGAGCTCGACGTTACATTTTCACTAGCGATTTTTCAGGGAAATTCAGGCTGATCCATTAATCTCAAATCCAGCAAGTTTGGGAATAGCGGATTTGGCCATACTGAAATACTTTGGGTCTAATTCTACTCCTACGCTTTTAAGTCCAAGATGAACAGCTGCAGCTATGGTGGATCCTGCACCCATAAACGGATCGAGTACAACACCTTTCGCCAGCGGTAATGATGCCCGAACCAAAAAACGCATCAATGCTTGCGGTTTCAGAGAGGGATGCCTTGCAAGAAGGCGCTCAACTGGGCGTGCTGACGGAATCTCTACGAGATCGCAAAACGGTATGTCCTGAGATGGCCGACGCAGTGCGCCCGTACCAAATCGCTTGAGGTTATCGACAACGCGCCCCTGACAGGGCTTTCGAAAAAGAAGCCACGGCTCAAAGCAAGACCTCGGAATTACCGAGACGTTTGGATATTGCTTGTCACCAAACTTCGGGCGGTCTCCACCACGAAAAGTTTTCACGACCCGAACTATCTGCCCACGTGCCTCGAATCCAGCCATGCAGAATGCCTCGACTACAAGATGCGAAATCAGGCATTGAGAAGACAATATGACATGTGCTCCGGGAACAAGAATTCGGAATAACTCTGGAGCAAGACGGAGATGAAACGCCAGCACACCCATACGATCATGACCGTTTAGCACTGTAAATCGCGGCAAAGGCTGGCGATTTGCGCCATCGAATGCCTGGGGTAAACGCCAGATACCCCCACGGCGCCGTCTCCTCTTATTAAGTTCCTTTGCAGTGTACTCAACAAGTCCAAACGGCGGGTCGGTTACTACCGCATGGAAAGAATTGGCCCGCTGCGAGCTTACCCATTCGAGCGAGTCAGCGTTGTAGATCGTATAGTGTGAATTACGATACCATTTCCTCATTACTTTTCCTTGAAGAAACTCTCGATTTGCTCCAACAACGTCTCATGACGATCTGTCCGCCGTGCCTTCTCGTTCGATCCCTTCTCGATGGCTCTGGCGTACTTTTTTGAGAGGGCGCTCGCCTGCGCCGTAGGATTTTCCAGCAACCGGTCAACTTCCTTCGCAAAATCTATAAGCGTCCTGGCTAGTGGTTTCTCGGATTTACGTGGGAGGTCGTGATCCGAAAGTAAATTACCAATGGCCACAAACAGACTGTAGAAGTCGGCTCGATTGCCCCAGCGCGGAACGTCAGCAATGGACGGAAACAGTCGTTGTATCGTCCCCAACGTCTTACCAAACTGTCGCGTGACCCTAGCTTGCTCCTGTCATTTTCCACAAGCATGACCCACCTATAGGGGCGAAATTCTCACAAGCATGACCCAGGGGATCGGGGAA
>JACQUW010000377.1 GCA_016210115.1 Deltaproteobacteria bacterium
GAAAATTTTCCACCGCCCGCTGCGTCTGCGCGCCGTAGTAGGCATTCCTCGGCACCTTCACCTCTCCCATGGAATCCTTTTCGATCCGGAACTGCGGCTCTGCCATAGATTTTTTATTACCGGGTTGTTGGCGAACAGGCAACAGGCAGCAGGAACACGACGGAATGTTAATGCAGAGGACTTCGGAGTGGAGTCAGGGGCTTACTGCGTTGTGCCACTCACAAGGAAGCCTGACCGTAAACGTCGAGCCACTTCCCGCCACGCTTTCGACCTGGACAGTTCCTCCGAGCAGTTCTGTGTAGTTTCTGACGATGTAAAGGCCTAATCCCACCCCGCCGTAGCGCCGTGTCTCCGAACTATCGGCCTGCCGAAACATTTCGAAAATGACCGGCAGCGATTCTTTAGGAATTCCGACGCCGGTATCCGACACCCTAAAGTCCACTCCCTGTTGAGAGTTTTGAGTGTTTAGTTTTGGGTCTTGGGTTTCTACTCCCTGCTTTGTTCCGTCGCCTCCCGTTGGCCCAGTTTGCGGTTTTTCAACTGAAAACTGAGAACTCAAAACTGAAAACTTCCCTTCTGTCATTCTGGCGGAGATCGTCACGGTGCCCTTTTCCGTGAATTTGATCGCGTTGCTGATGAGATTCTGGAGAATATGCTTGAGCTTGGCGACGTCCGTCGTTATCGCCGGGAGATCTTCGGAATAGTCCCACTGAAGATTTACTCCCTTTTTCGGAGCGAAATCGTACGACGATTTGATATCGTCCAGAAGTTTTGTCGGATGGAGCTCCGCCGGAGTCACCCGGACCTCGCCGGCCTCCAGGCTGGTGGCCTGCAGGATGGTGTTGATCATGTTCAACAGATCTTCGGCGTGCTTGATAATTTTATCGAGCGCCTTCTCCGCCTCGATTCCGCCGAGTATCCGCTCCTGAATCAGGCTCGTGTAGCCTACGATCGCTGTGAGCGGAGTTCTAAGCTCGTGCGACATAACGCTCAAAAATTCGGACTTGATTCTATTTGACTTTTCCAGCTCTGCCGCCTGTTTTTTGGTTTCTTCGTAGAGCTGGGAATTATTAATCGCTACCGCCGCCTGCCCGGCCAGCGTGGAGAGAAATTCCACCTCGCTTTCGCTGAACTCATGCTCCTTTTTGCCGTAAAGGCTGAGCGATCCAACCACCTCGCCTTTGGCGATGAGCGGCAAGCCCAGAAACGAAACTGCTCCGTGCTCCATGACATAGCCAAAATGGCGGGTGCGAGGATCCGTTGCGATTCTGGAAACAACAATGGGCGCTTTCGTTTCTACCAGCATCCTGGCGACGGAATCTTTTCTGTCGCCGAATTCTAACATCTTTGCGAGCCATTCCTTCTTGTCGATGTTCCGGCAGGTTATGGGCTCGAGTATGCCTGTTTGTGTGTTCAATAATCTGACGGCGGTAATGACGCGATGCGGGAGGAGGAGATCGATTTTTTCCAGCAGCAGATCCAGAATCGTTCCAAGCTCCAGAGTCGAGGTGATTGCCAGATCGATCTCATGCAATGCCCGGATCCGGTCCAGATTGCGTTGAGTCTGTTCCTCTGCCCGCTGTCGGCTGGCGGACGCCGCCTCTATAGCCCTCGCCACTTCATTGACTTCGACGATGGGCGAGGCGTCGATCTGCGGAGTTTTTCCTCCCCGTCCCAACGCCGCCGCCGCGCTGGAGAGCGCGGCTATGGGCCGGGCAATTCGCCTGCCGAAGACCAGCGCGAGCCCGAATGCCCCGATGAAAAGCACGACTCCCCCGACCACCGTCATCCTAAGAGACCGCCGCACAGGAGCGATAACTTCCGAAGCCGGAATGGCAAGGCCCACGCTCCACCCCGATAATGCCGAGCGATGAAACGCCGCGTGCACTGGAATCCCGTCATGGGTCACATCCTGCCATACTGCTTCCTCGGCCGCGCGACTCATGGCCGCGAATCTCGGCGTGGTCGGCTTGCCGAGGAACTGCTCGAGAGACCGGGTTCTCGCTATGATGTTCTTGTTTTTGTCGATGATCGTCCCAATCCAATTGGCGGGGATCTTCTGATGCAAAAGAATGCGTCCAAGAAGCTCCGGCGAGATGGAGGCCGCAAGCGAATAGAGCACCTTGCCGTTTCGCACCACAGGCACCTCAACGGAAAGTAGTTTCGCGCCTGATATGCGGCTAACAAAAAGGCTGGAAACGGCCGGCTGGCGGGTTTCAATCGTCTGCTTCAGCGAGTCGCGGGCAGCGGCCGGAGGCAATGGCGCCCCAAACGGACGCCTGAGATTGATGAGCTGCTGCCCCGTAGGGGAGATCAGCAGGATATTTGTCCAGTTGCCGTGATCTTTTTGCACCCGGCGTACCTGCTCGTAAAACTTTCCCAGGTCGCCGTTGTCGAGGTACTCTGAGGTCGCAAGCGCTTGCAACGTGGTGATCGACGCATCCAGCTCGTGGTCGACGGCAAGCGAAAGAGCGCGGGCCGTGTCCATCAGGCCGCGCTCCACGACGGCCCGTTGCTGGGTACTCAGAACGTAGATCATTGCGCTTGCGAAGAGCAGGACCGGCAGGAGCGAGGCGATAACAAGGATGATCAGGTGAGTGCGGAGTTTCATTTGTTAACAGACCGGCTAAAGGCGAACATTATCTCACCATTAGAAAACCTCCGTCAAGTTTGACAGGGTTTGGATTGGAATCAGTCTCATCTCAGGACGGGAATGGAAGACATGGCACTGGGTTCCCGGCTGCGCGGGAACGACGGGAAGAGAATATGTCACCTGAGACGCGACTCCCCTTTTTAACGCCTGGCCATGGGAAGCGTAACGCTGAAAGTCGCTCCTTGACCTTCTTCGCTTTCAACGCCCACCTTGCCCCCGTGCGCTTCCACGATGGTCTTGACGATAAAAAGCCCCAGGCCCGTTCCCTCTATTTTTCCCGATCCCTTCAGACGCCGAAATTCAGAGAAAAGCAGCGGCAGCTCCTCCTTAAGAATTCCCCTCCCCGTATCTTTGACCTGAACTCGGACATGGGAATTCTCACCCCTTGAGGCAACTGAAATCTTCCCTCCCATGGGCGTGAATTTGATCGCATTGCCGATAAGATTCCACAGGACACGCTCGATCTGCCCTGCATCGGCCAGGATTTCAGGAAGATGGTTATCAAGATCCACGCTCAAAGAGAGATTCTTGCTGCGCAGATCTCCCATCTCTTGTTGGCAGACTTCTCTGATCAGCGCATTGAGTTGGACGGGTTGGCGCGCCATTTCGACCCTGCCCGACTCTACTTTAGAAGCATCCAAAAACCCCGTAACAAGCTTCACAATGCGCTCGGCGTTATCTTGAATGCGTTGGAGGGCGGCTAACTTTTGCTCATTTTCAGGCCGGCCCAAAAGGCCAGAGGCCACCGTTTCAGCGTACCCGACGATGACCCCCAGAGGGTTTTTGATATCATGGGCCAGGGCCGAAACCATCTGAGCCTTGATTCGGTTCACCTCTTCGCCCTTCTCGACCCTCTTCCTTTCACTCTTAACCTGCTCGGCCAGATAGCCGTATAGAATAGAAACGCCGAAGATAAACGGAATCCTTAGCAGCAGGTCAGAGTCAAGCCGCCGAAAGTCCATCCCTTGGAAGGAGCTGATGATTACGAAGATGA
>JACQUW010000366.1 GCA_016210115.1 Deltaproteobacteria bacterium
GCTCCCTGCTCCATGCTCCCTGCTCCCTGCTCCATGCTCCCTGCTCCATGCTTCCTGCTCCATGCTCCCTGCTCCCTGCTCCATGCTCCCTGCTCCCTGCTCCATGCTCCCTGCTCCATGCTTCCTGCTCCATGCTCCCTGCTCCCTGCCCGCCCCGAATTGCCTCGCCTCTGTTTTTCGTGCTAGACAAAAGGCATGCGCAACCAAAATGAGATTGTTATCCTCTCCGGGATACGCACTCCTTTCGGCAAGTTCGGCGGATCTTTCAAGAATATCAGCGCTACGGATCTAGGCGTAATCGCCTCCCGGGCCGTGCTTGATATCGCTAAAGTCGCTCCGGAAGAGATCGACCATGTGGTATTTGGCAATGCGCAACAAACCAGCGCTGACGCGATTTATTTGGCCCGCCACATCGGCTTGAAAGCAGGCATACCCAAGTCCGTTCCCGCCTTGACGGTAAATCGCATTTGCGGCTCGGGATTCCAGTCCATAATCACCGCCGCCCAGTATCTCTTGTTGGGCGAAGCAAACTTTGTTCTTGCCGGTGGAACCGAAAACATGAGCCAGGCCCCTCATGTGATCAGGGGCGCCCGGTGGGGAATCCCCCTCGGGCAGGGAGGATTGGAGGACTCACTGTGGAGCGCCTTGAACGATACCTACTGTGATCTCTCGATGGCATTGACTGCAGAAAACCTCGCAAGGCGCTACGGCATCACAAGAGAGGCCTCTGATCGGTTTGCGTATCAAAGCCAAATGCGAGCGACCGCCGCGCAGGACTCCGGACGGATGAGCGAGGAAATCGTTGCCGTGGGGACCGGGAGCGGCGTGCTGGATAGGGATGAGCACCCGCGGTCGAAAACGACTTTGGAAGGACTGGCAGCCCTTAAACCAGTATTCAAGAAGGATGGCGTGGTGACTGCCGGGAACGCCAGCGGAATCTGTGACGGCGCTGCGGCAGTCGTTGTCACCACGGCGGCCAAGGCGAAAGATCGCGGGCTAACTCCCATGGCGCGAATTCTCTCTTGGGGCATTGTAGGCTGTGATCCTGAAGTCATGGGAATCGGCCCCGCCCCGGCGATTCGCCTGGCTCTCCAAAAAGCCGGTCTTTCCCTGAACCAGATGGATCTCATCGAAGTCAATGAGGCTTTCGCTGCGCAGTACCTTGCAGTGGAAAAGGATCTCGGCCTTGACCGAGAGAAGGTCAATGTCAACGGGGGAGCCATCGCGCTTGGTCATCCTTTGGGGGCTTCCGGCACCAGGATTACGGTGACTCTTCTTTGCGAGCTCAAAAGAAGAAGAGCGCGGTATGGAATAGGAAGCGCGTGCATCGGCGGCGGTCAGGGCATCGCCCTGCTGGTTGAGAATATATCGACTTATTAAAGGTCTCAGAATAATGTGTACATCTTTTTGAAAATCCCTCCCGACCTCCCTTTGCCAAAGGGAGGAGTTCCCCTCTTTGGAAAAGAGGGGTTAGGGGAGATTTTGAGACTCATGTCAAGTCAATTCTGAGACCCTTAATAGCTTTAGGGAGGTCCAATGCAAAAAGTCTCTCGCATACCCCCGGAGAGCGCGTCGGATGAAGTGAAAAAAATCTACCAGGAAATTGGACGCGCCACGGGAGGCTGGATACCCGATTTCTACCAGACTCTGGCTCAACGACCCGCTCTCCTCGAAGGTTTCTGGAAAATTCAAGGAAGCCTGATTTTCAAAGGGAAGGTTCCACGTCATCATCGAGAGATGGTCAATGTTTTCGTTTCCTTAAAAAACGGCTGCGAGTATTGAGTCCATCACCATTCCGCCCTTGGTCTAAGGGTAGGCGTTACACAAGAAAAGCTGGACGCGCTCGAGAAGTATGCCGAAAGCCCGCTCTTCGATGACGTAGAAAAGCTCGTTTTGCGCTATGCCGACGAATACCTCAAAGGAGGGGGCGGCACAGGTGAGGCGGTAAATAGTTTACTGGCCCATTATAGCCAGGAGCAACTCGTCGAGCTCGACATGGTTTTGGGAATCGTTAATCTGGTCAACCATTTTATTGCGTCTTTCGGCATCGAGATTGAGAAGGGTCATATTGCCCCAGGGGAGGCGGAGGCTCTTCGGAAACGTATGGGACGAAAAATAAAGACGTAAGCCCCCAGTTCATAACCTGCATGAAACCCATCGAGCAGATCGAGCCTGCTTTTCGACCCCAGCTGATCTTCACCCATCCCAACTGCCGGTTTCCGGCGAAGATCAACATAACCGAGCAGGTCCTGGACCGACAGATCCGGCAAGGGCGCGCAAAAAAGATCGCGGTACTGTACGCCGAGCGAAAGATCACCTATGGGGAGATTTATGATTGGGTGAATCGCTTTGGGAACGCTCTGCTGGGAATTGGAGTGGAGAAAGGCGATCCTGTCATCCTGAGGATCGCCAACCGCCCTGAATTCATCGTTGCCGCCCTGGCACTTCACAAAATCGGCGCGGTCCCGATACCCACGATGATGCTCATAAAGGAGAGAAATCTCGTCAAAATCGCCAATGCAAGCCGGGCCCGGTTGATGATCGTTGACGCGGACCTCCTCAGCGAGGTGGAGAAGGCAAAAGCCTCGTGCGAAGCTCTAAAGGAGCTGATCGTTATCGGAGGCTCCCCGGTCTCACGTTATCACTCATATGAGGATCTTCTGGCCAGAAATAGCGGAGTGCTTGAGCCGGTCCCCGTCGACCGCGATGATTTGGGAATTCTCTTTTTTACCGGCGGCACGACCGGCGAGCCCAAAGGGTGCATGCATCAAGCGTCAGGGCCGCTGGCCGTCGTCCATGTATCCGAGTGCATCTATCCAGGAGGAATCAACGAAAGTGACGTTTTCGGGGGCACGCCTCCCCTCCCCTTTACCTACGGCTACCATCACGCAATGTTGATTCCGTTCTATTTCGGCGCCGCCGTTTCCCTGCTCGAGGGGAGGGCGACGCCTGAAAAGGCGATGGAAGCCGTGGCAGGGCACGGTGTCACTCTCTTTCACAGCGTCCCGTCCATGTACCGCATGATCCTGAATATCCGGGATGCCGAGCGCGCCGCCACGCGCACTCTGAGGGCCTGCTATTCGGCCTCGGCCCCGATTCCGCTTTCAACCATTCAAGAATGGAAGCGACGATTCGGTCAGGAGATCAT
This sequence comes from Deltaproteobacteria bacterium, assembly GCA_016210115.1. Taxonomy (GTDB): domain Bacteria; phylum Desulfobacterota; class Binatia; order UBA9968; family UBA9968; genus JACQUW01. The sequence goes on from JACQUW010000366.1 coordinate 3,149, forward strand.
CAACGTTATCGGCTCACATGAGCTTCTCGGCTCGTTCATTGCCACCTGGAGAGAACCTGTGAAGCCCGGCGCGCTCGGCTACCCGTACCCGGGCTACGAGTGCGCTATCTTGGACGAGCACGGAAGAGAATGCGCTGCCATGGAACCGGGGAGGCTTGCGCTCAGAGGACCTACGGGCGTCATGTATTGGCACCAGCCGGACGAGCAAAAAAGATCGGTCGTCCATGGCTGGAGTCTTACGGGAGACGCGGCCTACCGGGATGGGGAAGGATGCCTGTGGCATGTCTCGCGAACCGACGACATCATCAAGAGCCGTGGTTATCGGATCTCCCCGGAGGAGGTGGAAAACGCCCTGGCGGAACACGAAGCCGTCTTCGAATGCGGCGTCGTGGGCGTGCCCGATGAAGTTCAAGGCGAGAAAGTCAAAGCTTTCGTCGTGCTTCGCGCGGGCTTCCAGGCTTCCGAAAAGCTCGCAGAGGAACTGAAGGAGTTCAGCCGGGCCAGAATCGCTCCCTACGCCGCCCCAAGCCTTATCGCGTTCATCGACTCTCTGCCCCGCACAGACCTTCTCAAGTTAAGTCGTATCGCTTTGCGGCAAATGGCCTGAGGACTTTCTTAATTAGCAGGCCCTCCGAGGGCGCAATGAATTGCGCCCCTACAGCACCGAATTGAACGCCGATTCCTCCATAGGCGGAATCCGGACTAGTCTTCGCCCGTCGCTTTGAGATAGTGGAGCAACTGGGGACGAATGTTAGGGACGAAGATTTCTTCAACTTTCATCCGCCGGCGCGTTAACCCCTGCTCGTCCAGGTATTGGCACATCGCGTCCAGGGTCGGACGGCTACCCTCGATTGAATAATCCCAAATATCCTGACCGAAGATACGGCGAGAATTTTCGATCTCATCAATCAACCATGGGAGACTTGCGGTGAGCGCGTCCGTGTCGTACAGGCGCCTGTAATTGAGCTCCTTGGCTTTGACAAAAGCTTTGTAGAGGCTGATGGCTGCCCACGGCTCCTTTTGAAAAAGCTCGGTCTTCAGAACCAGCGTGTGCATGATCGGGAAGATTTTAGTGCGGCGATAATAGTCGGCTTCCACTTCCCGGTAATTGGGAAACAGGCGCTTGACTTTTCCGTTATCCGTGGCGATGGATCGCGGGATCATCACGGAAATCAACGCGTCAATTTCTCCCATCTCCAACTTCGGTTCCATCGATTCCCCGGGTTTGATTTGCTCGATATGGAGGTTGGAAGGGAGATCGAGCCCGGCGCGCACCGGAGTTCCTTGAATCCAATGGATCTCTTCCGGGGAGACCTGATACTCGTGCTTCAGCATTCCCCTGACCCAAACGGCTGCTGTCATCTGGTAATCACCGACCGCCACCCGTCTGCCCTTGAGATCCTCGGGTTTTCGAATTTCCGAAGCGGAATTGATGTAAATGGCCGAATGGCGAAAGATCCGGGAAGGAAAAACCGGCAGCGCGATGAAACGCTCGTCACCTTTCGAACGCAAATTGGTGTACGTCGACAAAGACATTTCCGATGCGTCGAATTCCTCGTTGTTAAGCATGCGCCAAAAAGTTTCTCCCGGAATCAAAGGCAGATAGTTGAGGTCGATCCCCTCGGGCTGGATCGTTCCGTCTAGCAGCCCGCGCGTCCGATCATAGTTTCCGCAGGCCAAAGTGAGCTTGAGCTTTGCCATCCGATTTCCCCTTTTCTAAAGAAAGATCCGTCAAAATCTAAATGCAAAAATTGCGCGGACAAGATCTTATCTTATGGCAACTTACAGTTGCAAACTCAGAAACAAAGCAGAGCGCTAATGTCCCGGAAGAAAAATTATGCGACCGACAGCCAAATTCAGGGAATCTTCCCTGTCCCCTCTTTTTCAAAGAGGGGAACTCTTACAGAGTTAGATGGCGAATTTCTCCTCTGTAATTCCCCTTTTGAAAAAGGGGATGCGGACTTCGCGGCGCACAAATCCCCCCGAAACAGTGGTGCGCCGCGTCCAATCTTTTTACGAGCTATGAGGGTTGAGCTGTGAGTCCGCCGTCGTCGTGCTCTTTTTTTCCCGCATGCGGGCAAAGAACCGGCTTAGAATCTGACCGCAGTCATCGGCCAGCACGCCACTCGTTACAGCGACGCTGTGGTTCAGGCGGGAATCATCACAGAGACGATAGAGCGACTCCACTGCGCCGCCCTTTGGGTCTAAGCAGCCAAACACGAGACGGGGTATGCGCGCCTGAAGAACAGCCCCCACACACATGATGCACGGCTCCAATGTGACATAGAGCGTGCAGTCGCATAAGCGCCAGCTCCGCAGGCGTGAGGCGGCTTCCTGCAGTGCCAGAATTTCCGCGTGCGCTACGGGGCTTTGAAGCTGCTCTCGCCGGTTATGCCCGCGGCCGATCACTTCTCCCCGGTAGACCACCACAGCGCCGACCGGAATTTCCTGAGCTTCCCCCGCGCTGGCGGCCTCTTTAAGGGCCAGCTTCATGTAAAACAGATCCTGAATATTTACCTCTGAACAATTTATTGTCGACAGGTTCTCAACATAACACAAAAGTCGCTCCAGCAAAATTAACGGATCGACTTGACACGGCACAGCCATCTTTGTAGCCTCCCTCATCATCGTACTCACTCCAGCAAATGGAAACTCGTCATCTGATTCAATCCGTCGTTATCGGCGCGGCAATCGCTTTTGCGATTTTTTTGCTTCACCTGCAAGGCCTTCTTATGATACCGGAGCTCAAAACACTGGACCTCCGGTTTCGAATGCGAGGTCCCATCCCGCCAAAGGTCCCGATTGTTCTCGTCAGCATCGACCAGGATTCCTTTGACGAACTCGGGCTATCCTGGCCCTGGCCCAGAACCGTGCACGCTGAACTGCTCCGAAGGATTTCAACCGGCCGGCCCCGAATCGTTGGGTTGGATATTCTTTTCACGGAGCCCAGGCCCGATCCTACGGAGGATCAGGCACTCTCGGAGGCCATCCGCGAAGCCGGCAATGTCATTCTTGCCGCTGAAATGACCGAAGTGCCCAGCGACTTCGGACCAAGAACAACGATCAATTTGCCGATCCCCATTATCCGCGATTCCGCTCTGGGATACGGCATCGTCAACTTGATGGCGGACCCTGACGGAATCGTCCGGCGGGCAAGACCCGCCCTTCGTTTCCAGGATCGACTTTTTCCAGGTTTTGCTTACAGGATTTTCCAAAACCTCGCCCGGAACGAAAACAAAATGGGCGAGGAGATCGCGCGCGTCCCCTACTTGATTAATTTTCGCGGTCCCGCGCGGACCTACCCGGTAATCCCGTACTACCGCATTCTGAGGAACGAGATCGGATCCGCCGTCTTCCGGGACAAAATTGTAATCGTCGGGGCTTTTTCTCCGAGTCTGCACGATCTTTATCCGACGCCGTTCAGCGCTGATCAGCCGACAGCTGGCGCAGAGATGCAAGCCAACTTCGTTGAAACCCTGCTGGCCAATGACCGCAGCGTCCCTTTGTCGGAACAAGCGCACGCCCTCGGGTTCTTGCTCCTCTGCCTGAGCGCGATATGGACCGCTGTCGTTCTAAAACCCTTGCGCGCCTTTTTTGTCATTTTAATTCTCGCCGGCGGCTACAGCGCTGGTCTTTTATATCTCTTCTCGTTTCACCAACTTTGGGTTCCGGCCACTCCCGCTTTTCTGGGTATAGCGTCGATTTATGGCGGAATTACATTGCAGAATTACATCCGCGAGCAGAAAGAACGGATTCGCCTGCGCGCCATCTTTAGCCGATACGTCTCTCCGGATGTCGTCGATGAGATCTTGAAAAATCGCCACGGTCTCGCCCTCGGCGGAAAACGAAGGCAGATCACCGTCCTCTTCTCGGATATCCGCGGCTTTACCAGCTTATCGGAGCAAATCACGCCGGAGCAGGTCGTAACGCTCCTAAGCGACTACCTGGCTCACGCCGTGCAAATCGTATTTAAACATGGAGGCACCATCGATAAATTTATGGGAGACGCGGTGATGGCGATTTTCGGCGCGCCCAAATCTTACGAAGACAATGCCTTAAGAGCGGTCAGCGCCGGGCTGGACCTCGTCCGACTCGCCGAATCAAAGAGTCCCGAGTGGGCAAGGATCACCGGCAGACCGCTTGTTATTGGAGTTGGAATCAATTCAGGCGAAGCGGTCGTTGGAAGCATCGGCTCTGAGATCCGCTCCGACTTTACCGCCATCGGCGATACCGTCAATCTGGCTTCGCGGCTCGAGGCGCTGACTAAAGAATTGAAGGCTCCCATGCTCATCAGCGAGTCCACCGCCGAAGGCGTGAAAACTGCTCTCCCCTTGAGAGCCTTGGGCCAGGTAAAAGTATCGGGGCGCGAAGCCCCGTTGCTCGTCTATTGTCCCGAAAGCCTGCTCCAGGATTATGAGGGAGTTGCCGAAGAGACGACGGGCCCGTACGTCCAGAAGAGCAAATAATATCCATTACAGTTTCAAGTTCCCCAATCAGACTATTTTTTATGCGATTCTGCTGCCCCTCTCCCGCAAGCGGGCGAGGGAAGAAAGAAATTGTCTCTAGAAGCGCCAGGTAAGACTCGTAGTGACCACGTGCCGTTGGTAGTCGAACGGCTTGAGATTGGAATGGTTGTTGTCGAACAGGTAATCCAACCCAACTGTGAAATCCTTGGACATGAAGACGAAGTCCTTGGCAATACCCAAAAGTTGCACCGGCTCCACATCGCGGCGTCTTTTTGTGTTTTGAGCGTTTGCGGGAATAAGGCTGTGTTTATGTTTGTGAAGGCGCCAGTGAGTGTCCAGATCATAGCGCAGGCGGATATCCCACCATGGTAGAGTGTATTGCGCGCCGGCAAGAAGACGATGGCCCAGGTAAGTCCAGTTTCGTCCCTCCGCATCGTCATAATCGAACTGATAACCCAATTTGATATAGTGCCGGCCTTCGCTAAAAAGAAAAAAGTGAAGCGGCCCCGCCATGTAGTTAAGCGCGTCCCGCACCTCTGTTTTTCCCACGGGCGGACCTTGAATCACTTTTTCGTCATGAAAAAAATCTTTGACCTGAAACCGGAATTGCAAGTTAGTGAGGTTTGCCGGGTTCTCGGCGAGGGTAAAATACGGATTGATGATCCAGCGCTGGCTGAACCTGGAATTACCCAGCGTGATAAAGTCGTAAGTATACTGCAGGCCCGCAAAGTAGTTCCACGCTTCTTTCGGCTCTTTTCCTATCGTGCCCCGATAATTGATGGCGAGCGTAGGCGTGTTACTCTGGGTGTTGAATTCAGTAAGATGGTTGTTATAAGTCTGAAAAAACCTGTGAGAAATCGTCCCCTCCCAGTCGAGAGTCCTGAGCCACATGTAGGAGAGATTCAGCGAAGCCAGCTCACCTTCGCTTTTCTGTCTCTTCTGTTCCTCCCGGAGCGCTATGCCTACGATATCGCTGCTGGCGTTAGGCACCACCGGAACATTCGTATCGTAGTACACACCCAACCGCAGCTCGCCGCGAAAGAAGCGTTCCTTCTCGGCGGCTCGCGCGAGCACCTCGCCGAATCTTTGCGCCGGGACTGTCAACGGCGAGACAGGCTGGAGGCGAAGCGCCTCCTCTATCTCAGCGCGGGCCTCTCGGGCAAAGCCCAGGTTGCCCATAGCCAGGCCTGAGTAAAAGCGCGTGAGCTGGGCGAAATTATCGTCGCCAGGGACATTGGCCCGAAAGAAAGTCAGCGCTTCGCGATAATTCTTCTTACGGAACTCGAGAAATCCGAGATAATACCCCAGATTCAAGCGCCGGGGTTCAGACCGATAGACCTGCCGGAGCAGCGGCTCCGCCTTTTCATACTCCTGTTGGTTGAAATAGAGAACGCCAAGCTGAAACGCGACATCGGTATCAGCGGGCCGCAGCGCCCTGGCCTTCTCCAAAGAAGCGAGGGCGTCTACCGGGCGGTTCAAGGCGACAAACACAAGGCCTTGATAGTAGAGCGCATCCACGCTTTCAGGGTTCAGTCGAAGCGCTTCCTGCAACTCTTTAAGTGTGTCCTCATACCTGCCTTCGCCATAGGCAGCCACAGCCCGATCCACAAAGACCACCGCTTCGGGCGACGGCTGGGCCCAGGCAGTAGCTGGCTTAGAAGCGAGTGGGAGAACGGCTTTCAGGAAAAGAAGACAGCTCAAGAAAATTTTTGCTTTGACCATTCCGGCTCCGCGGCAACAGACCAACGCGTTGCAAAATTGAAGGATCATTAATAAACTCGGTAGGTTTTGTCAATAATTATTTAGGCAAGGGGGCATCAGATGAAAAAATTCCTGCTTAGTTTGAGCGCTGTCGGATTCGTCCTCACTCAAGTAGGAGGCGTATGGGGTCAGGTCAATGTGGGCCGGTTTCAGCTCGTGTCGGTATCCGCTGGACAACAGGCCGGGGTTTTCCTGATCGATACCGCCTCAGGTTGTACGTGGCAGCTTGCTTCCAACCCGGAAACGAAGCGGTTGACGTTCGTTGAGATGGATATTGAAAACCTGCACTGGAGCTGGGGGAGTGGAGCACAGCAGAAATTGGGGCAGAGGATCGATGCCTCTAAACTTTCCGAGGATCAAAAGCGCGCCCTCAAGCAAGAGCTTAACAAGACCGCGTGCGGCTGGACACCCGTTGTCCTGACCCCGGGACCGTCGGTTTCTTCTACCCAACCCGAGGCGCCACCGACGAAGAAAAAATAACCGAGTTTCCAGTTCTTTTGCGACATCGAGTCTTGCGCTTTTTATCTTGACCTAAAAACAAGAGGGATATATACGTTGCCTGACTTCTCTCGGTGGAGGGCCCTTTGAAGAAAAAAGCAGTGAGCAGGGAGCGTGGAGCATGGACAAGAAGTTCCAGGTGTCGAATGGCTTCTCGTGGGACGTTCTTGCAAGTCAAGTCTATTCTCGCATTTTATTTGGCCCTATTTCTCACCGCGGCCCCGGTTTTTGCCCAGCAGCAACCTGCCGGAGTGGTGACAGGTCTGCAGGGTCAAGCCCAGCTGACCCGCCAGGCTACTAAACCCCTTCCTCTGAGATTTAAGGATGGCATCATTATTCGAGACGTCGTCGACACGCAGGAGAAATCCCTGGCCCGCATTCTTTTTGGCGGCCGGAGCACGGTAACGGTGAGAGAGCTGAGCCGCCTCGAGGTCCGCGAAGAGATTCTCCCGGCCGGCACCAGACGGGACGTTTATGAGCTTTCAAATGGTGGAATTCTTGTCAATGTGGCGCGGCAGCTTATGCGCCCTGGAGATGAGGTCATCATTCGGACACCTAATGCCGTTGCCGCTGTTCGCGGAACGACGGTTTTCGTCCAATATAACGTCTCGCTGAACCAGAGCACCGTCACTGTTCTCTCGGGATTCGCGCTTGTGCAGGGACAGCTTGTTGGAGCCAACAGCCAAGCCATCGTCTCAGGCACCGATATTAAGATCGGCAATGTGACGCCGGGCGAGGCAAATCAGATTCTGGACCAATCTCAGATTGCGGGAAAGCTGACGCTGGAGGATTCGCAAGGCCAGGCGCAGATCGCTGGAAAGTTAGCCGATGCCTTGATAACGATCACAGGGGGGACACCCACAACTGCTAATTCTCCATCAGACTCGCCTCCCCCCCCTCCGCCACCTCCGCTCAGCCCATGTGAAACAGATCCGTCAGCCTGTGAACCGGGTCCGCGATTTCCAATTTCTCCCCCTGGTACTCTGGCAATCGTCGGAGAATCATTGACGGTGCCCGGTGACCTCTTTGAGCTGCCATCCGGGGAAGAGGCGGCACAACCCAATTCGCTGCTGATCGCGACCGATGCCACGATCGAAATAGGTGGCAGAGCCTTGGTGGTCAGAGGCACACTGACGACCGAGAGCAGCGAGCCGCTGTTCAAAACCGATCCCACTACGATCACAACGGGCGGAGACTTTGTGCACATCGGTCCCGCAGGCAGCCTCTCTCTCACTGCGCCACTTCTGTCCGACACCGGAGGGACGTTCAACATTGGCGGCGACTTCCTGGAAATTGACGGCGGGACACTCACAGCCTCCATGCCTTCCTCCCTCTTTCAATTAAACAACACCACAGGCACTACGGATGCGGCTGTAAGGCTCGGGGGAGCAGGCAGTCTGACCCTTAACAGTAACCTCTTTTCGCTCATTGATAACAGCTCGTTCACTGTCCAGAACGGCCCGCTGGTCTCGGCCTCGGGGGATTCTTCCTTCAAAACCACCGCAACTGCGCTTGGAAACTTTGGGGCCGGTACGAACCTCTTGCATTTCTCGAACGCTCCTTCCTGCGGGAGCGGCATCTGCATTCCTCTCCTCGATAGCGGTTTTAATATCTTGCTACAGAATGGCGCGGATGGCTCTAAAGTCTTGCTCGATCCAACTGCTACGGCTTTCACCGGTCTTGGCGAGTCCAATACCGTCACCGGGGTTTCCGACTCACAGGCCATTGTCGTAGTAAATGGAGCCGGGAGCAAATTCGAGTTGGGCCCCCATCCTCTACCGGCGTTGGTCGTCACCAGCGGCATCGCTGGATTTAGCGGCGAAAACAATTTTTCAGTCGGGGTAATTTCCGGCGGCGAGCTGACCGGCTCTGGTACTGTTACCGTCGCCAGCCGCACCAACTGGACTGGTGGAGTAATGAGCGGTGACGGGATAACAAACATCCCTGCCGCAGGAACCCTCAACATCAGCAGTCCTTCGTCCAAGACTTTGGACACCCGTGTGCTCAATAATGCCGGCACGGCTAGCTTGAGCGGGGGCACCCTCTTGCTGAACAACGGAGCGCTTTTCAGCAACACCGGTACTTCCAATGCTCTCGATGATGCGGATATCGGCTTCTCAGCCGCTCCCGCCGGCGCTTTCAGCAACGCGGGAACATTCAGGAAGACGGGTCCGGGTACCACGACCACCTCCTCAGTTCCATTCAACAACAGCGGCAGCGTAGACGTGCAAAGCGGAACGTTAAGTCTTGCAGGAGGCGGGACAAGCACCGGCAGTTTTGATGTCGACTCCGGGGCCACATTAGACTTCAGCGGCGGCACTCATAATTTGAACGCGGGCTCCAGTGTCACGGGCGCAGGCAAGGCAAGCTTCAGCGGCGGTACCACGAATGTGGGAGGCACTTACAATCTCACTAGCCCCACGGAAATAAGCGGCGGTACGGTAAATTTCAACAGCGCAGCTAGCAGCACCAACACCCTTCTAAGCGCTGGCACTCTGGGAGGAACCGGAGTCTTTACCACCACCGGCACCTTCGACTGGACCGGGGGCAGCATGGCGGGCACAGGCTCTACGGATATCGGCGCCGGCGGAACTCTCAACATCAGCGGCGGCTCCGATAAGATTATCGACACTCGCACCTTGAACAATGCGGGCACGGCGAATTTAAGCGGCGGCACTCTATTTCTCAACAATGGCGCGATCTTCAACAATACCAGCGGCGACACCTTTAACGCTCTGGATGAGGCAGACATCAGCTCCAACTCGGATGTTGCCGGGACCTTCAATAATGCAGGCACTTTCACGAAAAGCGGTCCGGGCACGACGACCACCGTCTCGGTACCATTCAACAACACGGGCGCTGTGGACGTGCAAAGCGGCAGTCTGAGCCTTGCCGGCGGCGGGGCGAGCACCGGCAGTTTTGCCGTCGACTCCGGAACTACATTAAATTTTACCGGCGGCACGCACGATCTGAACGCGGGCTCAAGGCTCACGGGACAAGGTGCCGTTAACGTGGGCCCGGGGACTCTCAATCTGAATGCCACTGGAATCAATCGGCTGGCCGGAAGCCTTACTGTGACCGGTGGAAGCCTAAACGTCACCGGGAGCTTTGTTGACTTGTTCGGACAGACACTTAATCCGCTCGGCACCATGCTGAGCCTCAACGGTGGCACAGCCAATCTGGGAAGCTGGTTTTTAAAGCTGGGCGGGGGAAGCAACACGACTGTTACCAGGCTTTTTTCACTCACCAATAGCAGCTCGTTCAGTATACTCAATGACGGCCTCGTGAACGTCTCCGGAGGATCCTTTTTCAAGCTCACTGGAAGCTCGCTCGGTGAATTTGGAAGCGAAACCAATTTTTTGAATTTTGCGAATGCTCCTTCCTGCAGCACCGGCACGTGCATTCCTCTTCTCAATAGCGGCTTCAATATTTTGCTCCTGAACGGCGCCGACCCGGCTAACGTTATCCTCGATCCAACGGTGACGGTCTTTACTGGTCTTGGAGGTTCCAATTCTATTACCGGAATCGACAGCTCCGAGGCCATCATCGTGCTTGACGGTCCGACGAGCAAGTTTCAACTCGGCTCCAATCCGTTAGCGCCATTGATCATCACCAGTGGAACGGTTGATTTCAGCAGCGGAGTCAATCCTAACTTCTTGAGCGCGGCAATCTCCGGTGGAGCCCTGACCGGTTCGGATACTGTCACAGTAGTTGGCCCTACCAACTGGACAGGTGGTGCCATGCTGGGTACCGGAACAACTCTGGCCAACGGAGGTATCAGCCTCGGCGGTACCACCAAGACTCTCGGCCGCACGTTGATCAACCCATCAGGGCAGACGGCGAATTGGACCAATGGATTTATGGTTTTTCAGGATGCGGCAACGTTCACCAATCTCGGCACGTTTCGGGCCGCGCACGCGGGGAATTTCTCGATTCTTAACGGCGGAGGGGAAGGAAGTAAAGTTTTCGACAATCAGGGGAGCTTCATCAAAGAGAATCCAGCCAGCGGCACAGTCGGAAACACCGATATCAATAGCCCCGTCGCTTTCAACAACAGCGGCAGCGTGGACGTACAGGCCGGAGCCTTAAGGCTCTTCGGCGGCGGCACGGCTAGCGGAAGCTTCAATGTTGAGGCCGGAGCCGCCTTAAATTTTGCCGGCGGGACTCACAACGTGAACGCTGGCTCGACTCTCACAGGCGGAGGAGCCGTCAACGTCACTTCCGGAATCGTCAATCTAAATGCGAGCGGTATGGACCGCCTCACCGGCACACTGAATGTCACCGGAGGCAGTCTTAACGTTACCGGAAATCTTGTGGATCTCTCTGCAGGGGAAACATTAAATCCAACGGGCAAGATGCTGAACGTCAACGGCGGGAATTTCTCTACCACGGACAAACTCGTGAACCTCACCGGCGCCAGCGTGACAGCCGGGGGTACCCTGTTGGACATGACGAATCTGAACCTTAATCTGGGAACAAATCCCGTGACTCAGCTTGCAGGCGGGAGCACGCTCGCAAACACCGCCGGGCCGGTCATCAAAATCACCGGCGGATCGCTTACGGCCGACGCGATCGGTATATCCAACGGCGCGGGCAACGTTTTCAATTTGACCGGTTCTGTGCTCGACCTGACAAATACTGTGGTGACTCTGAGAACCACAGGCGGAGATTCGGGAGAGAGCACGGATACCGCCATTTTCAACCTTGGTTCGAACGAACCTTTTATCAAAATGACCAGCAGTACCCTAGCGCTGACCGGGGAGGGGGAAGATCTGGTCAGCTTCGGGGACGATTTTGGCGAGGAGCCTACCATACAAGCGGGCGTGGCCATGATTTCGACCGGCACCAGGCAAAATCCCAGCACGATAGAACTGGCGGGGCCATTACTCGATCTTGGACAAGTGAATCTAACCGATACCAATCCTCAGATTCAGCTCACCAACACAACGGTCACTGAGACCGGTTCGAATAGCCTTATTGAGGTGTTTGGTCCCGCTACAGTTGCCGGACCACTCTTTAAGGCTACCGACAGCTCAATATCGACGGGTGGGAATCTGCTGCTCGTTGAAGGCAATCTTACGGGACTTGGGCCCGCGCCTTTGATTCAAATAGATCCAAGTACGATCACCAGCGGCGGTGATTTGATCGGCGTCGCTTTTGGCGGAAGCATGTTGCTTGCAAGCCCGCTAATCAGCGATTCAGGCGGCACTTTCAATATTACTGGAAGATTTTTGAGTATCACTGACGGCTCAGGCCTGAGCAGCACGTCGACCGATTCGCTCATTCAACTAAGCGGAAGCACCGTAACCACCGGCACAAATTCTATTTCGCTATCGAGTTTGGAGGCCCAGGTGCCTCCGTTTATGACGCTGGAAGGACCGCTTCTAACGGCGACAAATAACACCCACATCACTGCCAGCAACCCGGACGCCGGCGGCGAGACGTTTCTGTCCGTGGTTGACAGCGCCAACCTTATCGGGCCTACAAGCTCCAGCGCAGGCGACGCGCCTGCGCTGATCAGCTTCAGTAACAGCAGCCTGGAAGCGACGGGTAACTTTCTTACAGTCCGCCGCTCGCTTGAGTCGGAAGCTCCCAGCACGCTCGAATTGGGAGGGCCGCTCCTTTTAGCCACTGGAAGTAACTTTACGGTAAACAACATGGTTTCTGTTTCCGAAAGCGGTCAGCTGATCGGCTTCGGAACAACGCCGCTGATTCAGTCAAATCCCAGCACTTTCAATATCGGAGGCAGTTTTTTCCGCTTCGATAACGATGCCAGCGCCGCCGCCCCGAACCCTGGGATACCGGGCCCGTCTACGATCAATTTAGCTGGGCCGCTTCTCAGCGATAGCGGCAGCACGTTTAATATCGGTAGCCGCCTCCTGGGCATTGCCGACGGAGCCACGTTCGGCAGCATTACAGCAAATTCTCTCATTCAACTGAATGGCAGCACGGTGGTGACAGGCAATTCCGTAATAGCGGCAACCAGCTCAATCGACCAAATGCCACCGCTCATAATGCTCGGAGGCCCACTTCTCAGTGCTACGAATAACACTCAGATTACCGCCAGCAACCCCGATCTCGATAATGAAGATTTTCTCTTTGTGGCCGATAGGGCACAATTTATCGGGCCCCAGAAACCTGAAGGGGGCAATGCACCTCCGCTGGTCACATTCAGCAATAGCAAGCTCACGACCACGGGTCCGTTTCTCGGTATACGGCGCTCTCTGCTTCCGGGGGCTATTCCTCCTCCCGATAACCCAACGAGGCTTGTTCTTGGAGGGCCACTGCTTTCAGCCACCGGCAGCGAATTCAACATTGACAGCACCTTCATGGCTATTTCAGAAAGCGCAAACCTGGTCGGTCTCGGGACAAGCGCTCTCGTTCAAGCGAATCCGAGCGTGTTCAACGTAACCGGAAACTTTCTCGCCCTAAGCAACGCTTTTAATGTCGTGAACCCTGGTGAACCTGATCCCGCCATCGTAGAACTCGAAGGGCCGTTTTTGAGCGATACCGGAAGCACCTTTGCTATAGGGAATCGATTCCTTTTCGTGGGTGGCGGTTCCACGCTGAGCAGCATATCGCCGAATCCCTTTGTCCAGTTTAACGGCAGCACGGTGAACACCGAAAACGACTTCGCCCGAATCGATACCGATGCCGTTTTCAACCTTTCAGGCTCGCTCCTCAGTGCCGGAAGCACCGTGAACGTAGGGACGAACCCTCTCAATTCGGGAGACTTATTGGACATCACCGGCGGCGGCCAACTCATTATGAACACCGCTGACCCTGTGGTTGTATTTAACGGCGGGACGCATATGGTCGGAACTGCTGATGCAGCTCCGCCACCACCGGAGCTTGCGCCCAACACGCCCAATCGGATAGTGCGCCTGCAGGGCGTTAACACAAGCTCAACGACCGGTTTGGGAACCGATCAGGTCATACAAGGCAATGGCGTCAGCCCTGCGCCATTCTCCGGAGCCACTCATCCGATTGGAACTCTCCTAAAAGGGACAGGCGGCGCCACGATCGAGGTCAAGGCGGGCTCGGGAGACACTGTCGGGGGCGGTCTTTTCCCTGGCAACGCTGTGCGTCTCGATACCATGCTCCTCGAGGCGGCTTTGCCTATCATTCATTTGATCGGCACTGGCACCACCGACACAACAGCAACAAAGCTGACAACGGCCGGGGAAACGATGGATCTATTCCGCAGCAAGGTCGTCAGCCTGGGACCCGTCGTCGATCTCGATAACGGATTCATCCACGTTACCAACGGCGCTTTCATTACTTTGAGAAACGGCAGCAACTGGGATGTGACCGGCGATCTACTTCGGCTTGCGAACGGAAGTAAGATCGAAGTGGTAAATGGGCCCTTAATCAGAGTTACTGGAACCAGCGGCGCGGGGTCCAACCCTGCGGCCAGCACGCTCAACGTCACCGGCGCGCTCGTAAACTTCGGCGGGAGCGGCGGTAATCAGATCATTGTGAATAACGCCATCGCTCCAACGGCTAATTTGAGCGGGCTGCCGGTGAATACGGCAACCGGCGGATCGATAAGCATAGGCCCGAATCCTGTCAAAAATTCCGGCTTGGGTAGCATCACGATTAACGGCACGCCGATGGGTGCGGGGCCGTTTACAGGCAGTCTCATCCAGGCCACTAACAACGGCACGGTCAACATCAGCGCGCCCGCCCCTTAGCATTGTTCGAGTCATGATTTCCTACCCTCACTCGATTCTACCCTCACCCTGACCCTCTCCCTGCGCTAGACTGCGCTAGGGAGAGGGAAGGATAGGGCTCAGGAGGTTCCTTCCCGTGGAGAACCTTGCCGAAGCCATCAAACATATCCCCTTTTTCTCCGAGCTCTCACGCGAGGATCTGGCCCGCATTGTCGGCAAACTGGAAGAGGACAAGTTTAAGGCGGGCCAGGTCATTGTCAGGCAGGGCGAAGTTGGAGACGCCCTGTATATCGTCGGAGCGGGCGCGGTCGAGGTCGTACTGGAACACGACGGACAGCGTGTGGAGAGTGTGTGCATATTGGGACCTTACGAGTGCTTCGGGGATTGCTCGTCCAGTACCCGGCTCTCAGTCTTCAGCTCTGCAAAGTCCTGAGCCAACGGTTAGCAGAAACGGATCAGGGTATCTCGAAAGAGCGGGCCGCCTTTCAACTGGCAATGGAAGAATTTGTTGCCGGTCAGCCCGCCGAGCTTCAGGATTTTCTACTTCGAACCTCTGTCTTGAAAAGTTTGGATCCGGAAGCCATCCAGTCGGTGCTTGCCGTGCCGGATGTCAGGCAGCGCCTGGCCGCCCTTGCTTCGAACAACCCCTTGATTCCGGCTGCAACCGGTGAAGGCCACGAATATCTCGACTACTTCCGTGATTTCTTGTACGCGAAACTGGAGCAAAAAGCGGGAAGAATGGAGAGAGACAAACTCCATCTCCGCTTCGCCGGCTATTTTTCCAGCCATGCCCAATGGACGGATTCCATTTACCATTACATCCGCGCAGAAACGTGGGAGGAGGCCATTGAGCAGTTAGAAACGCATGGCGACGCGTTGTTTGAAACCGAACCACCCAGAGATATTCTGCGATGGCTCAACTCCGTGCCACTACGGTTCGCCCGTAAACACGGCCAGCTGACACGGCTCCGGGCCGAGGCTCATGTTCGGCTCGGAAACCTGGATGCGGCGTCCGGTCTTCTGGTTACGCCGCTCCTTCCTGATAGCCAGGGAAGGCTCGCTATCGTCGCGCCGATCAGCCGTGTGATCTCCGAGAGCTTGGGTTTTAAACCTCTCTCCAACGGTTCGGCCAGTCTGGTTCTTTCCGCCTATGTCGGCTTTAGCCAGGCGGCTTTCATGTTCTTAACGGGCAGCACTGTCGCCCTGATTGGCTGGAACCTTCTGCCCGAGCACACGAGGCATGAGTTCGGCTGGGGCATGTGGACGTTGGCGGCTTTGCCAGCGGGCGTCTTCCTTCTCACCTTTCTCTTTATCGCCATCCATCTGCTCTTCCCACGGCGAGGGCACGAGCGCTCCGTGGTTTCTCCGAAAACTCTGGAGAATCAAATCGAGATCTTGGGGCCGCTTATCAGAGGCGAGTGTCTCAGCATAGCCATATTAACCTTGGTGATAATTGGATGGCTGGGAAAACCCCTCCACGGGATCAGTGAGGCGTGGATAGCCTTAGGAGGCCTCGTGGTGCTTTCTGTTACGGGAGTAATCGACAAAAAGACGTTTAGAAATAACGTGGACTGGGGCTATGTGGTTTTTGTCGGCGTCATTTCCGCTTTGGCCGTTATTGTGCCTTATCTCCATGTGGACGGCTGGCTCATGCGACTGGTTCGGCCTATGCTGTCAAATTTCTCTTTTAATCCTCTTTCTTTTCTAATCGCGATTATGCTTCTCGTTTATCTCGCGCGTTTCCTGCTCAGCAAGAGCATGACGGTCATTCTTTTCACGCTGGCACTGACTTCCTGGGCCGTGGATCTCGGCATTCATCCGGGAATCCTCCTCCTGACGATTCTCATGGCGATCGAGAGTTGGTTTCTGCCCTACCAGACCGATTCTTACCAGATCGCGTACTACAGCACGGATGAAAAGGGGTTCTCGCACGCTCAGGCAAGGAAAGTGATGGTCGCAAAATTTATCGCTTCTCTCCTGGCAGTGGCCATTAGCGTGCCTTATTGGAGAATGCTGGGTCTGATCCGTTAAGTAACACTATATAGCTTTATCTGATCAGTGGGGTTAGAACGTCGGAGAACATTTCTACGAGACAGAGAGCGACCCCGCATTCCTTTATGCACCGACGAGAGGTCTCGCACGGTTAAGGAATGTCAGAGCTATGAGGCCGGCGCAGGAAATCCATTCCGGCGCCGGCCTCGTTACTGCAGGAGGTAGAGGGAGCCAGTCCTCGAAGTTAGCGGCAAGGCTGGCAGATGAGTCCCAGGCTTACCGTTTGAACGACGGCATATCCAGTGGAATTCCGCGCTTTTTCAGCTCGGCGGCGTAAATACGCCCAATCTCCGGATCCTCATCCTCATACTCGATCAGCGTTCCGCCCTCTTTGATACTGATGAAAACGCCGCCGTCACGCTTCTGTGCCGCCACATAGAAGCCCATCTTGTGTTTCTTGCTTCCGTAGCGAAGGGCGAGCTGGCGCGCCGTTTCGGACCCTAGATTGAAATGCTGATGAAACCAACCATTCGGCGGCCCGAAGGCGGTTCCCGGTTTCCAATCCACCCGGACCACCTGATCTCCGTGGCCATCTTGATACGGGTGGATTCCGAGGTCGTTAGGCCACATGATCGTGTATCCTTCGGACTTGATGATCAAGAGCACCGCGCCGGCTCCATGGTAATGGGCTTTATGGTATCTCCCCACGGGCCACTCCACCAGGTGCCCTACCAGAGTGTTCCCGGCAATCTCAAACCCCGTAAACCCACCGCCGGCGGCTTTGAAGTCGTGGGCATCGATCTGCGCCGTGGCGACATCGGCGATAAAATTGGTATCCCAATAGTTTCCACGGTCGACGACGTAGCGCTTTTGCCCGACGGCAAAATAATTTTCCTCTCCTTTATAGCGATCGTTAAACTGGTAGTCGCAGCCGTGAATGAAATCCGCGTTGTGAAGCATGTCCATGATCATCGGCGCGCTTGTAACAGCCGCGAGCACAGCCCGCTTATTGCCGCCGTTTATAAGCCGATACGAGGCATTGAGGGGCGGAGCAAAGAGGCTACCCTGGCCCCACTCGAAAAAGCGCTTTTCCTGGCCCTTTTGCCACACCTCGGTGGAGCCGAGGCCTTCAACCACATACATGACTTTTTCATAGAGGTGCTTCTCTGGCTCGAGCGCTTTTCCCGGTGGGATTTCGACAATCTCCATACCGGTCCAGCCTTCCATTCCCATGAGCTGCACAAAGGCGCCGTTGCCTCCCCGCCGAGGCCATGGGCCCAACTTGACCTCCGATACATCAACGCCGTAGGCTTCGATGACCGGAACCCCCTCATTTTCTATCCATTGTTCGTAAAATGTTTTTATCCCCGTCGTTTGCACCATTTCACTATTCTCCTTTCAAACTTCCCTTTCGGGCAAATCTCGTAATGAATAACTAAGGATACATGTATTCAATGGGCGGCGATTCGAATTCGGCAACCACGTCCCTCACGCCGGGCACTCCTTGAACCAGCCGGGTAATCTCGGGTTCAAGTTCCGACTGCGCCAGAATACCTGACAGATAAACCCGCCCCTGCTCAACCCGCACGTTGACGGTCAAGTTCCGCGTTCGTGGGAAAGTGACCAGCGCCGCCTGCACCCTGGCGGAGATAGTTAAGTCCCGAAACGCTTCCTCCGACTCCGGCGTGGGCTGATAATCCGGGCGGCGTGCGGCTTCCACAACCAGATGGGCGGCTGTGTCGAGGGTCATCTGTGAGATATTAAGAACCATATCGTAACGGTTGGGATCGCGCCAATCCGTGCCGAATACCGATTGCACCCGCCTGGTTCTGGCCTTATCCACCTGCTCGATGTACTGGATCGCTGCGGCTTCATCCAATCCCTCCCGCTCGCGAACCTGCTGGACCCTGAACTCCAATGGAGCGGTAAGATGAACCTTGAGCACGTGCCGGATGCCGGAAAACAGTTCCTGGCCCCCATGTCCATGGTAGACCAGATCTCCCCCTTGTGCGACCTCGCACATGGCTGCCTGAAGCACAATGCGATAAAGCCTCATGCTTTCTCTCCACCGCTCCCACCAGTGTGGCACTGTCTCCAAAACTTCTGTGAATTTCGCTTCCGGAACTCCATAGCGGCGGCTGGCCTCAACCAGAACCTCTCGGCTTATGCATCGATATCCCATCGCCGAAGCCACCTTTTCCGCCAGGGCCTGACCCCCGCTGAAAGCGCCACGGGAAATTGTGATGATCGGCATAGTGTCTGCCTCCCGTTTTTGGGAATTAGCACGAGCAACGCCGCCCAAAGACTCTCGCCCTACCTCTAGCACAGGCACTGGCTTTAAGTCTATCGCGATAAGACTCAAAGTTTGATGCCACTATGAAGCATGGTATAGATTTAGAGGCACGCGTGATTTGACCGCATTTGACGCCAAAAGTTATGCCTGAAAGGACTATAAGCACAATCCAGGAAGTTCGACAACTCCGCCGGTTATCCCGCCTGTACAATATTGAAACGGCATATTGGGACATCTTCGGCAATCGTAAACAGGCTTCGCCTGAATCCCTGATTCAACTGCTTCGGGCTCTAGGGGCTCCTCTGAATCATCTCAGCGATGTCGATGACGCTCTGAGAGAGCGCCGGCAATCACTCTGGCGACAGGTCGTAGAACCGGTTCTCGTAGCCTGGAACGGAACGTTGACAGGACTCAGACTTCGGGTCCCGTCGAGCCTTGCCGGCGGCCCGATCGAATGTCGGGTTCGCCTCGAGAATGGCAAATCGATCATTGGCAAACTCTCGGGCGAGCGATCCGATCGAAATTATTTGAGAGAGGTGGAGGGAATAAAATACGTCCGGCTCAATATTGCTTTTTCCGCGCGTTTGCCCTTCGGGTATCATCAGTTGAGGCTTCAAATAGGAAAAGACTCTTACGAAAGCTTTCTGATCTCCGCGCCACTCCAGGCCTATTCCGCTCCAAAATCCAGCGACCGCCAGTGGGGGATCTTTCTCCCCCTCTACGCGCTCTGGTCCCAAGCCAACTGGGGCGCCGGTGATTTCTCGGATCTCGGAAGGCTTATGGATTGGGTCAAGGATCTCGGCGGCAGCATCATCGGGACCCTCCCGTTGCTGCCGACCTTTCTGTCCGATTCACCTTTCGATCCGAGCCCATACGCGCCTGTGAGCCGGCTTTTCTGGAACGAATTCTATCTCGATGTGACCCGAATTCCAGAGCTGTTTTCCTGCGGCCCCGCGCTCGAACTTATGAACTCCGCCGATTTTCAGGATGAGCTCCGGACGTTTCGCTCAACTCCCCTGGTGGACTATCGCCGTCAGATAGAAATGAAGCGCCGGGTCATGGAACGACTGGCGGGCTATTTTTTCAACGAGAGATTGGAAGAGCAAGATGCTTTTAGAAAATTCGTCGAAGGCTCTCCTGCCGTAGAGGATTATGCCCGGTTTCGCGCCGCGACCGAAAAACAACGGAAGCCCTGGACAGAGTGGCCCATGTCAAATCGGCAGGGTGTTCTTAACGAAGACGACTACGAGCAAAACAATAAACTCTATCACCTCTATGTCCAGTGGCAAGCTGAGAAGCAGCTCAGCGCGCTGGACGAAAAAGCGCATCGAGATGGCTTATCTCTTTATCTGGATTTTCCGCTCGGCGTCAATCGCGACGGTTATGACGTGTGGCGGCAGCGCGACGTCTTCGCGCTTGGAGCCAGCGGCGGCGCCCCGCCCGATGATTTTTTCCGCGGAGGGCAGAATTGGGGATTTCCACCTCTTCACCCCGAGAAGCTGCGGCAGGACCATTATCGCTATCATATTGCTTGCCTGCGCCACCATCTCAAATACGCCGGTCTCCTGCGCATCGATCATATCATGGGATGGCACCATCTGTTCTGGATTCCTCTGGGACTGGATGCCTCAGACGGCGTATACGTGCGTTATCGAGCCGAGGAGTTCTACGCGATGCTCACCCTGGAGTCTCACAGATATAAGACTTCCATCGTGGGAGAGAATCTGGGCACGGTCCCGCCCGCCGTGAACAGCGCGCTCGCGCGACATCAAATTTTGGGCATGTCCGTGGGCGAGTTTGAAGTCAATAGCGACCCCGAGAGAGCCGCTGGAAACATCCCACCCCATAGTGTGCTCTATCTGAACACGCACGATGCCGCGACCTTCGCTGGTTTCTGGCAGGGGCTGGACATCGAAAATCGCGCCAGTATGGGCCTGCTGAATGAAGAGAGCGCGGCCGTAGAGCGGGCCTCCCGCCAGAAGGTGAAAGAAAGCCTCACGGCTTTTCTGCAGCGCCACGATTTCCTAAAAAGTAATGGCGGAGACCCTCTGGCAGTGCTACACGCCTGGCTGCTTTACCTGAGCTCGAGCCCGGCCCCGGTCGTGCTGGTGAACGCGGAAGATCTGTGGCTTGAATCGTCTCCGCAGAATGTGCCGGGCACCTGGGACGAACGGCCAAACTGGCGGCAAAAGGCGCGCTACTCGCTGGAAGAATTCACCCAAAAGGCTGACGTACGTGATTTTTTGAAAGAGTTCGACAGCCTCCGGAGACGACACCGGGATGATGCTGGCGGGTTCGGGGTTGGGAAACCGGGACGACGCGAATCCGCCCCAAGAAGCCGGCGGGATGAAGCGCGTTCAATGGTACGGTCGAAAACAGCGCCGACCGCAGGGAGCAGGTCCGATTCGCAGATGCATGTGGCGATTATTTCCCCGGAGATCAGTCCCTTTGCCAAAACCGGCGGGCTGGCCGACATGGTCGGATCGCTCGCAATCGCTTTGGAGCGCCTGGGGTTGAGGGTTACTCTCGTCATGCCCGCGTACCGCTCTTTTCTCGCAAGCGATCATGCAGTGGCTGAAACGGCCATAAACATCAGTGTGCCGGTTTCAGACAGACAAGTAGAGGGATCCGTCCTTAAAGCCAAACTTGGACAGGAGATCCAGGTCTATCTCATTCGGTGCGACCCTTATTTCGATCGACCTCATCTTTACGGCGACCCGAGCGGGGATTATCCCGATAATTGCGAGCGGTTCGTTTTTTTCTCCCGTGCCGCGCTGGAGATCCTGCGCGCGGATCCCCCGGGCATACTCCACTGCCATGATTGGCAATCTGCTCTGGCTCTTGCCTTTTTGCGGGCGCAACCCGAGCGCTATCCGGAGCTGTCTCGAACCGGGGCTGTTTTCACCGTCCACAATCTCGGCTACCAGGGCCTCTTCTGGCATTTTGACTGGCACTTTCTGAATCTGGACTGGAAATGGTTTACGCCCCGGTTTTTGGAATTTTTCGGCAAGATCAACGTCCTCAAAGGGGGCGTGATTTTCGCGGACAGAATTGCGACCGTCAGTCCCACCTACGCCAGGGAAATTCAGACGCGCGAACAAGGGTTCGGACTGGAAGGTATTTTTCAGGAGCGCGCCGGGAATTTGGTTGGCATCCTGAACGGAGTGGACTATGGAATGTGGAATCCGCAGACGGACCCGTTTATCGCTGAAAAATACGGGCCGAGAAATCTATCAGGAAAAAAAGCCTGCAAGAGCGACCTGCAGCGCTCGTTAAATCTGCCGGAGCGGCCGGACATCCCTTTGCTGGGGATGGTCTCACGCTTTTCCTCACAAAAGGGCTTTGATCTGCTCGCCGGATCATTGGATACACTTTTTCAGCGCGAAATCCAGTTCGTCCTTCTCGGAAGCGGCGATAAGAGATACGCAGATCTTTTTTCCACCCTATTCACTCGCTACCCGGGAAAGGGAGTTTTGCGCATTGGCTTCGACGAGGTCCTGGCCCACAAGATAGAAGCCGGCGCCGACGTTTTTCTCATGCCGTCGCTCTACGAGCCCTGCGGGTTGAACCAGATCTACAGTCTGAAATATGGAACCGTGCCGGTCGTGCGTGCAACCGGAGGGCTCCGGGACACGGTTGAAGAAGCCGATCCGGCCGGAAGACGCGGGACAGGCTTTCTGTTCGAGCCGTTTAAGGGCGAAGCTTTTCTGGCGGCTTTGGATCGGGCGCTGGCACTCTATCCTAATAAACGCCTCTGGAGCAGCTTGATGAAGCGCGGTATGGCGGCGAACTTTTCCTGGAACCGCTCCGCGCGGGCTTATTGTGATCTCTATCAGGCGGTTTTATCATCGGCGCATAACGGAGTCAGATTATAATGGAAGTGCTTGGAATCATACTCGCCGGCGGGAAAGGCGATCGACTGCAGCCCTTGACCCAGGATCGGGCCAAGCCGGCTGTGCCGATTGGCGGAAAATATCGGATCATCGATTTTGTTCTGTCGAATTTCGTCAATTCGCAGATCTATAGCATTTACGTTCTGACGCAATTCAAAGCCCAGTCCCTCATAGAGCATCTCGACCAGGGCTGGCGCATCGCCGATTTCTTTCAGGACCGTTTTATCACTGCGGTTCCGGCTCAGATGCGGACCGGCCAGCAATGGTACCGCGGCACTGCCGATTCCGTTTATCAGAATCTCTATCTGATCGAACGTCACAGCCCACGCGTCGTGGCTGTTTTCGGAGCCGACCATATCTACCGGATGAATATCGCCCAGATGATCGAGGAGCACCGGAGAAAAAAAGCGGAGATCACCGTGGCCGCTCTTCCGGTGCGGCTCGAAGAAGCCCACCAGTTCGGGGTGATCGAGGTCAATGAAGACTGGCGCGTCATCGGTTTTCAGGAGAAGCCGGAGCATCCAACCTCAATCCCCGGAGAGCCGGAACTTGCCCTGGTGTCCATGGGAAATTACCTTTTCGATACGGACGTTCTGACGCAGGCGCTCAAAGAGGATGCCGCTGATGCCTCCAGCAATCATGATTTCGGCAGGAACATTCTTCCGAACCTATTCAAGGAGCGAGGGCTCTTTGCCTACAATTTCCGTAAAAACCGTATCCCTGACCCTTTAAAAGGCGAGGAGCCGAGCTATTGGAGAGATCTGGGAACCATAGAGGCGTATTATGAGGCCAACATGGATCTTCGAGATATCGACCCCTCCTTTAACCTTTACAATCGAAGCTGGCCCATTCGCACGGCCGGTTACGGCGATCCGCCGGCAAAATTCGTCTTCGACGACTGGGGGCGCAAAGGATCCGCGGTTAATTCCATCGTAGGAGAGGGCTCGATTATCAGCGGAAGCCTGATCCGAAATTCCGTCATCGGCCGGAACGTCAGGATTCACAGTTATGGAATCATCGAGGACTGCATCGTGCTCGATTGGGTGGAGATAGGGCGTCACTGCCGCATTCGCCGGGCGATCATCGACAAGTTCAACGTGATCCCGCCCGCCACCGAAATCGGCTACGATCCGGCGCGGGACCAGGGGCAATATTCTGTCTCGAAAACCGGCATTGTCGTTATCCCTCGAGCGCAAGCAAAGACCTCGTGGCTTCTCCCCAACCCGTAGTACGGCGTCCCATGCAAAGCGAAATCTCCATGGAGCGATACATATGCATTCACGGTCATTTTTACCAGCCACCGCGGGAAAATCCATGGCTGGAAGCGATCGAGCAGCAAGACTCTGCTTATCCCTACCACGATTGGAACGAGCGGATCACAGCCGAGTGCTACGCGCCGAACGCCGTTTCGCGAATATTGGATGGCCAGAATCGCATTCTTCAGATGGTCAACAACTACGCCAAAATCAGTTTTAACTTTGGCCCCACGCTTCTTAGCTGGCTGGAGAAAAAAGCTCCTGACACGTATCAGGCCATCCTGGAGGCGGATCGTGAGGGTCAAAAACGTTTCAGCGGTCACGGCTCGGCCTTGGCTCAGCCTTACAATCATATGATCATGCCTCTCGCTCAGCGGCGGGACAAATACACTCAGGTCTGTTGGGGCATTCGGGATTTCGAACATCGCTTTGGACGAAAACCGGAGGGAATGTGGCTTCCGGAAACAGCGGTCGACCTGGAGACCCTCAGTATCATGGCGGAGCTGGGAATTGGCTTCACGATCCTTGCTCCGGACCAGGCCAGGCGCGCGCGCCGAATCGGAGGCCGCAGCTGGCGCGACGTAACCGGCGGCGGCATCGATCCTACGATGGCCTATGAACTGGCGCTCGATAGCGGGCGTAAGATCGCTCTCTTCTTTTACGACGGTCCGATCGCCCGGAGTGTAGCGTTCCAGGGTCTGCTCAGCAAAGGGGAGGATTTTGCTCATCGTCTGATCGATACCTTTCGCGAAGAGCGAGACTGGTACGAGCTCGTCCACATCGCCACGGACGGAGAAAGCTACGGTCACCACCACAGGTTTGGGGATATGGCCCTCGCGTATGCCCTGAATTATATAGAGACAAACAATCTCGCCCGGCTCACGAATTACGGCGAGTATCTCGAGCGCCATCCCCCCAGCTACCAGGTGGAGGTACGTGAGAACAGCTCCTGGAGTTGCGCGCACGGGGTTGAGCGCTGGCGCAGCAACTGCGGATGCAGGTTAGGGACCCCTCCCGGATGGAACCAGGAGTGGCGCGCTCCACTGCGCGAAGCGTTGGATTGGCTGCGGGATTCGACGGCGGCCCCGTACGAGGAGAAGGCCCGGCAGTTTTTGCGGGATCCCTGGGACGCCCGAAATGATTACATCGAATGCGTGCTTGACCGGTCCGAAGAGACCCTTCGCCGGTTCCTCGAAAAACATGCCACGCGAAACTTAATCCCAAGCGAGAAATCCCGGGTGCTTAAGCTCCTTGAGCTGCAGCGTCACGCCATGCTCATGTACACCAGTTGCGGCTGGTTCTTCGATGAGCTTTCCGGGATTGAGGCGGTGCAGGTTATCCAGTACGCCGGGCGGACGGTTCAGCTGGCCGGGGAACTTTTTGGCGACCAGCGGGAGGCACAGTTCTTAGAGCGGCTCAGAAAAGCTCAGAGCAACATTCCCGAACATGGCGACGGGGCCCGAATCTATCACACCTTCGTAAAGCCGGCGATGGTGGACTGGCAGAAAGTCGCGGCCCATTACGCCGTAAGCTCTCTGTTCGAGCGTTATCCTGAGCAGGCGAAGATCTATTGCTACGAAGCGGTGCGCGAGGATTATGAGGTCTTCGAAGCGGGAAGGGCAAAGCTCGTGATCGGGCGCCTCAGGCTGATCTCGGAGATCACCCGCGAATCAGCTGTAATGAGCTTCGGGGTTCTTCATTTCGGCGATCAAAATCTGAACTGCGGCGTCCGAGAGTTTCAGGGACCGCAGGCCTACCAAACTTTGCTCAAAGAGATAACCGAACCTTTTAACCGTGGAGATTTCCCCGCAGTCATCCGGCTGTTGGATAAGCATTTCGGAGAGTCAACGTATTCCCTCACGTCTCTTTTCCGCGACGAGCAGCGGATGATCCTGGGACGCATCCTGGAGGCCAGCCTGGCCGACGCGGAATCGGTTTACCGGCAGCTTTACGAAAACCAGGCGCCGATGATGCGCTTTCTGAGAAACCTTCGCATACCATTGCCGAAAGCGTTTCGCGCCGCGGCTGAATTTTTCTTGAACGCTCAGCTGCGACGATGCCTCGAGGCGGAGGAAATCGACGTGGATCGAATTGCGGCTCTTCTCGAAGAAACAAAAATCCAGGGCGCTCCCCTGGACGAGCAGACCTTGGAGTTCTCTTTTCGACGCAACGTGGAGCGCCTCGCCGAGCGTTTCTCTGTTCAACCCGGCGATCCTGTTCTGCTCAAGCGGTTGTCTCGAGCGGCAACTCTCCTCGGCAAGATGCCTTTCCCCATCGATCTTTGGCGAGTGCAAAACGTCTATTACAGAATGCTGCAGAACACCTATCCCGAGTTTCATAAAAAAGCACAACAGGGAGACGAAAGCGCTCAGGCCTGGTGTAGCCAGTTCCGAGATCTTGGCGAGAAGCTCATGGTCCGAGTGGAATGATGTGACCGCCGCCCCGCCACTCTGCTGTTCGTGGCATGATGAACAGCCTTCCTTCCCTTCTTAGTTTGTTGAAAGCGTTGTCGGAGGACAGCAAGTCTGTTGTCGAGGACGCCGATGTGGAGCTCTTCGCGAAAGTCCGGGTAGCCCTCAAGGGGCGCAGGCGAGGAAGATGAGATCACTCTCTCCCTCTGTAAAGCAAGCACTCCGGTCTTGGACCGCTCCCGAATTCTGTTGAAAACCCGCTCACGGATAGTATGAGGACAGGACAAACGACCGCCTCTTGACCCCTGAAAGTAATTTCAGTAGATGACGTTGTCCGTGCGAAAAGGCCTCATAGGCTCCCGGTTGTGTTGACACGGCAAGAAGTCAGATCTATTCTTGGCTGCCTCGACGGGTCGAATTGGATCATGACCATGTTGCTCTATGGAGCAGGCCTCCGACTGATGGAATGCCTTCGGCTCAGGGTCAAGGATATTGATTTCAGCACTAACCAGATCGTAGTCCGGGCCGGCAAGGGGGACAAGGACCGCCATACGATACTTCCCGAAGCAGCGAAAGAACCGCTTGCCAAGCACCTTGATCTGATAAGAACATTCGCGAATCACCGTTGTGGGAGCGGCAGATCTACGATCGACTGCCACCCGGCGGCAAGACTTGCGATTTCTCTGCCCTTCTGAGAATCCAGTATGATAACTGCGATATCACATTGCTGGAGGTCCGTAGAGTTGAGCTTCTTGCCGGCAAGAAGGCCGTCTAACACGGGCATGCACCTGACGGGCGTCGCCCGCAGGTGATGCCCCACGCGTTAGGCCGAAGAGAAAGGAGTTCGTCGATGCGAACAGTCCTATTTGCCGTAATGACGTTGGTCGTTACTGCTGCGCTGTCCTACGGCGGAGAGTTCGCAGCACCGAAGTGGATGGAGATTCCGGCCAAGGAAATTGCCACAGAAATGTCCATAGTGCTGAATATCGTGCGCAATCCGAACGCCAACACGATAGTGAACATTACCCTGATGCTCATGGCGACAGGCAGCGTCAAACGCCAGGGTACACGAGTTTACCAGGCGAAGCAGCCTGGAATTATCGTTCTTTGGACCGACTCCTGGGAGTGGGAGGGAGGTAAAGGTAAATATTTCTCTATTCCTTGGCGGCGCGATTGGCTCAAGGGCAAGGAAATCAAAGACCAAAATCCTATCAAGGACTTTTCCAATTTCGCGATGGTCAACAAAGACGGAACCTTCGTGACATTTATCGACACCCGGGTGCTCTCATCGTGCTCCAATGTCCTGAGTTTTCGAGACGGTCACACAGTTCGCCGATTCGTCGTGGCGGACTATGGATTTGAGTTAACCCAGACAGGTGCAAACATCGCCTCTCAGGAGCGAACTTACGTAAGTCGCAAGCGAGTGTTCTGGCCTTATGACAAGGCGTTCCTCAGCAAAATCACCGAAGACAAAAAGGAGGGCGACGCATTTTACGAGGCAGCCAAAGCCCTTCTCGTTCAGCTTGAGCAGGAGGAAAAGAAGGCTGAAAAAGATACGAAGTGAGATGAGAGATTACTCCCAGCCTAACAAAATCACTGGAGCGAAGCACGGGCAGCGATGAACATTCATTCTGAATACGTGGCCGTCTTGGCGCTGCCCGTGGTCGCTCAGTTCCAGCGTTAGCCCGACGACCAGCATGGCATTGAACAGAAA
>JACQUW010000371.1 GCA_016210115.1 Deltaproteobacteria bacterium
ACGGTTGGCGTCGAGATCAAAAAGACCCGTCCCGCCATCGTGGTCTCCAACGATAGCATCAACCAATTCAGCCAGCTCATCGTCGTCGTTCCGCTGACCAAAAACACATTCCACCGCTCTCCCAGCCATGCGGTCATCCCGAAAGGGATCGCACGTCTTACCTTTACGTCGAAAGTCGTAACTGAGCAGATCAAGGCTGTTGACAAGCAGCGCATTTGCAACCGGCTGGGAAGCTTGTCGCCAGCCCTCCTTGCGCAGGTCGAGCGCGCCCTCAAGAATACTCTCGCGTTCCCCTAACCTCACTTGATTGTTCCCGACCCAAAAGCAAATCACTTTTGTGTATCGCCTCATGCCTATTAGCTACTTGATGACTTTATCCGCCCGATACAGCACCGATTGCGGAATCGTCACGCCGATCTGCTTCGCTGTCTTTAGGTTTATGAGCAGCTCGAACTTTGTGGGCTGCTCCACGGGTAAGTCAGCTGGCTTGGCGCCTTTCAAGATCTTATCGACATAGGTGGCAGCGCGACGGAACTGCTCGGAAATGTCCGGTGCGTAGCTCATTAGGCCGCCAGCAAGCACTGCCCCCGGGTCTGTATACATCGCTGGCAGGCGGTTCTTTGCTGCCAACTCCAAGATTCGCACTCGGTGAGGGACTACCGCCACTACAATAAGCGCCTGAGCACGCGCCTTTGTTGCTGCTCGGAATGCAGCCTCAATGTCCTTATTCTTGGGATTTCGTAACTCTAAGTTTTGAAGCTGCACCCCGATTCCACGGGCCGCGACCTCGGTCTCTTTAAAGTGGGCCAGGAAGGCCGGATTGGTTGATTCCCAAAGGATGGCAACCCGAAAGATTTTTGGAAAAGTTTCCCTAACCAGTTCCAGCCGTTTACCAGCCAAGTCTGTTCCCATCATGGTGAAACCCGTAATATTCCCGCCGGGCCGTGCAAGACTGCCAACAAACCCCTGCTGAACAGGATCATCACCTACATTTACCATCACGACCGGGATTGCCATGCTCGCTTGCTTGGCAGCCTGGGTCGCTGCTGTGCCCGCCGTAACAATACAGTTCACTTTGAGGCGGACCAGGTCTGCGGCGAGAGCCCCTATCTGCTCGCCATACCCCTTGGTGAATCGCCATTGATGGCGATGGTTTTTCCTTCAACATAACCAAGCTCCCGCAGACCTTGCCGAAATGCCTCGATACGACTTGGGTTAGTGGAAGCCGCGGCGCCACCTAGAAATCCAATCAGCGGAACTTTTGCCGGCTGCTGCGCCCGAGCCCTAGCCCCGCCGAAGACGAATGTGAGAGCGATAGCGAAGATCCCCACCCATTTTCGATTTTCGATTTTAGATTTTAGATTATCGGATTGAGAACCGAAGAATCGCACCGGAAGTTTCTTCATGTATTTTTTCTCCTAATCGAAAATCGGCAATCGAAAATCCAAAATTACTTAATGACTCTGCAGGACCGACTGCGGAATGTTCCCTCCGCGTATCGATACTCAATGATGATGTTCTTGCCGTCAAGGTAACCCAGTTCGCGGAGACCTTGCCGAAATCCCTCGTGATAGGGGAAAGGAGAACCGGCCAAGAATCCTATCCTGGGGAATTTCCTTGGCTGCTGCGCCGCCGCTGGAAGGCTGAGCGCAAACAGCATAGCGCCTAATATGATTGCGGATTTGAGATTGCAGATTGCGGATTTCAGGAATACCGCAGAGAGATCCGGTCCAATTTCCTTCCATTGTTCTTCTCCCCAATTCGAAATCCGAAGTCCGCATTCCGCAATCCGAATTCCGAATTCAGCCGCCGACTTCTGATCTCTGACTTCTGACCTCAGTCACCTAATGACTTTGTCCGCTCGATACAGCACCGATTGTGGAATCGTAAGCCCGATTTGCTTTACCGTTTTCAAGTTGATCACCGGTTCAGACTTCGTCGGCTGTTCCACCGGCAGGTCCGCCGGCTTGGCTCCTTTGAGCATCTTGTACACATAAAGGCGGGTGCGCCGGTACAGACGAAGCATCCTTGTTCGGCTTCCATTGACTTCACTGAGCGGGTGCTTTATAAAAAACATAATAACTTTTATAATAAGGTGTGTTATGGGAGCGATAGCCGTTTCGAAAAAGGAAGAGGAGCAGATCGAAAAGCTGCGTAAGGAACTGGGAATAGCGACCAAATCAGGACTGATCCGTACTGCCCTGAAAACCTTGGAGAGGAAAAGCCAGGAAGAAAAATTACGGCGTGAGATCCGGGAATCCGTGAGCCGCTGTGCCGCGGCTGATCTGGAAGAGAATAAAGAGCTGGTTATGGCCGGCGTTGCCCGTTCGAACCGTGGTGAGTAAATGCCCATTAAGCGGGGGCACCTATATATCGTAGATTTCAATCCACGCATAAAAACGAAACCAGGCAAGCTCCGCCCCGCTTTAGTCCTCCAATCGGACCTGATCAACGAAGCGGAGTATCCATCGACGATAGTCATCCCGACCACTACTCGGATTGTAGAAAACCCGGGAATTCTTCGCCTGCATCTGAAGAAAGGCCAAGGCGGCGTAGGTCGCGATAGCGATCTACTTCTAGGCCAGTTGATTGCCGTGGCCAACGAGTCTTTTAGGAAAGAAATCGGCAGCTTGACACATGCTTTGATGGAAGAAGTGGATAATCGGATCCGCATCATTCTGAGCTTATGATATTTGTGCTTGTTGGACTTTCTGCCGATTGAGCTTATCTACAAATGACTTTGTTACTCATGTGTTTGCCCCTCACCTAACCCTCTCCCAAAGGGCGAGGGAAATAGCGGTCCTCAATTCGAAATCCGAAATCACTCCTTCCCTCTCGCTCTGCTTTTCTAGCCGTTGACTTCTGATCTCTGACTTCTGACCTCCGTCACTTGATCACTTTGTCCGCTCTCGCGAGCACGTTCGGCGGTATTGTCAGGCCAATCTGCTTGGCGGTCTTTAAGTTGATCGCGAATCCAAACTTCGTCGGCTGCTCGATGGGTAAGTCAGCGGGTTTGGCGCCTTTCAAAATCTTGTCCACGTAGATGGCGGCGCGCCGGTACAAATCAGTGAAGTCCGGCCCGTAAGACATAAGCCCGCCGTCTTCCGCGAACTCCTGTTCTTGGTAAATAGCAGGCAACTTATACTTGATGGCAAGCTGCGTGATCCGTTTTCTTGCGGCGAAAGTTTGGCGGCCGGCAGTCGGAATTATCCCCTGGACCCGCTCCTGTACGGCAGTCTTAAAAGCGCGCTCCAAAGCGTCGGCATCGAGTTCAGTGACCAGCTCCTGCAAAGTTAGCTTTAGCGCCAAGGCCGCGGCCCTAATTTCTTCCATCTGCTGTTGTTGTCCTTGTCCAGCACCGGTCCCTGATCGCATAAGGACTCCGACGCGAGTGAGCTTCGGGACCACATCTTTTAGGATCTCCAGCCTTTTGGTGATTAGCTCAGGCCCGAGAATCGATAGCCCCGTTACATTTCCGCCCGGCCGCGCAAGGCTGGCAGCAAGCCCTGCCGCAACAAGGTCAATCCCGCTCGCCACCACGATCGGTGTCGTCGAGGTCACTTTCCTGGCTGCGGAGGGCGCGCCACCGCTGGCGACAATGACATCAGCTTTCCAACGGACCAGTCCCGCCGCGAGCTCAGGCATGCGCTCGGTTTTTAGCTCCGCGAATCGATACTCAATAGTGATATTCTTTCCCTCGATCCATCCGAGTCTGCTGATCTCTTGTCGGAAGGCTTCCAAGAGAACCGCAGTGGCAGAGGAAGTACTCGGATCCAGATAGCCTATGCGGCGAATTTTCTCCGGCTGCTGCGCCTCGGCCGGAAAGCTAAGCGCCAAGAGCAGAGTGCTAAGCGCGAGATGAAAGATTTTGTTCATGGGTTTCTCCAGCTTTCTGGCCGCTGACCTCTGACTTCTTGACCTCTCGACCTCTCTTACTTAATCACCTTATCCGCTCTCGCCAGCAAGTTGGGTGGAACGTTGAGGCCGATCTGTTTCGCGGTTTTCAAGTTGATGACTAGCTCGAACTTCGTGGGCTGCTCGACGGGCAGGTCGGCAGGCTTTGTGCCCTTGAGGATCTTGTCCACGAAAGTGGCCGCACGGTAGTGCACGTCGACCAGGTCAGGCCCGTAGGAGAGAAGGCCGCCAGCCTCGACATGTTCCTTGACCGAGAACATCGCGGGCAGCCGGTGGCGCGCGGCCAGCTCCCCGATCCGCGTTCGCTCCGAGATCAAGCGGGCGTTCTCCATCACGATGAGCGCGCTTCCGCGCTCCTGTGCGATGCCTTTGAAGGCGCGGTCCCAGGTGTTAGCATCTCCTTCCAGTCCGAGGGTCTGGAACCTCAAGCCTAGCGCCTTAGCGCCCGCCTCCGTCTCCTTGAGCCAGGGCGGGAGGGCTGTGGACCTAGTGCCGAGGGGGTAGACAGCGGCAAGGCGGGAGACCCCGCGCACGGCTTCTTTAAGAAGTTCGAGCCGCTTCCCGGTCAGGTCGGGAGTGATCATGGTAAGTCCGGTAACGTTTCCTCCCGGCCGTGCAAGGCTCTGGACAAGTCCACCGGCCACGGCGTCCGCACCAGGTGCCATGACAATGGGAATCGTCCTGGTTGATTTCTTGACATCCAGGACGGCACCCGTGCCTGTTGCAACGATGACGTCCACCCCTAGGCGAACTAGTTCGACGGCAGAAGATTCCGATTTGCCATCAGTCCCTCGATTCTCAATGACGATATTTTGTCCCTCAACATACCCATGGTCGCGCAGTCCCCGTTTAAACGCTTCCAAAAAGGCGGCGGGCAGTGTAGAGCGCTGCAGGACGCCTATGCGGTAAACCTTTTTCGGCTGCTGGGCCTCCACTGCCGCGCTAAGCGCAAAGAGCATAGCACCTAACATGATTGCGGATTTCAGGATACCGCAGAGAGATCCGGTCCAATTTCCTTCCATGGTTCTTCTCCTCAATTCGAAATCCGAAGTCCGCATTCCGCAATCCGAATTCCGAATTCAGCCGCCGACTTCTGATC
>JACQUW010000042.1 GCA_016210115.1 Deltaproteobacteria bacterium
CCGCTGGTTACCTGCCTGCCGGCAGGCAGGTCGGATGCGCGAGCTCTCCGAACGGGCAGCGCCTTTCACTTGTTGAAAAAGACTCATCTGCCGATTGCCCTGAGCATTTGTCGAAGGGTGCGTTCAATCGTCTCGCTACAGAAAGTGATCTATAAGCTCGTCGATGCGGTCAATCAGTAGATCAGGCTTTGACGCAACCAGCTCACCCCTGTCTCCCAGCCCATAGGTCACGCCACAGGTATACACCCCTGCTTTCCTTCCGGCTTCGATATCGATTCCACCATCACCGACCATAACCGCCTTTAGCGGACTCACCCCAAAAGTCTTGAGGACCAGATTCAGAGGTTCGGGATCCGGTTTTCTTTGAGCTGCGCTATCACCACCCAAGATAGCATCAAACAACAGTTCGATTCCCAGCCCCCTCAGCACGCCCACGCTTAGCCGGTGAAGTTTATTGCTCACTACAATCTTCCTCTTTAGTTTGAAATATTCCAGCGTCTCCCTGACACCGGGATAAAGCACTGTGGCGTCAACCAGATGATTTTCATAGTGTCCGAGGAACAACTCTACGGCCTCCTGTAATCTGTCCGGTGATGTCTCCGGGAGACAACTCCGAATGAGATACTCAACCCCCCGGCCCACCCGGGTATAAACCAGCTGATTTTTCAACGGCTTAAGTTCAAATTTAAAACGCACATAGTTGACCGAATTCGCCAAATCCACTCCCGTATCCGCCAGCGTTCCATCGAGATCAAACAGGAATAGCTCAACTTCTCTTTTCATGCCTTCGTCCCTTCAAAAATAGACTTGAAGCTATATCCTGTCAACAAAGTTCGAAATTCGAAGCTGCTTTTTTTGTTTTCACAGAAAGCAGGAAGTGCTAACATGCCGGAGGGAAGGAGGAACCTATGGAGACTATACGGCCTAAATTGCTAAACTGCCGCCCGCCCGGTGGAATCTCAATTATCATAATTGCATTCTTCCTCCTGGCGAGCCCCGCCCAGCCGGCGGAGAAAATCAATACTTCCTATATATCTGTGGCGCCCGCTTCCTCAGCCCACATATGGGTCGCTAAAGACGCCGGTCTGTTCGATAAACATGGGCTGGACGCGACCGTGATTTTTATTTCCGGCAGCATCCGGGGAATTCAGGCGATTCTGGCCGGAGAGATTCCGATCGGTGAGGGAGGGGGGCCGGGACTCACCAGCGCGCGCCTCGCGGGAGGCGATGTTGTCGCCATCGCCGGCAACATCAATGTCTTGCCGTATTACCTGGTGGCGCACCCGAGCATCAGAAAGGCCGAGGACCTGAGAGGTAAGATAGGCGGCAATCATATCGCTGGGACCACCGCCGAGTTTGCTCTGCGAGTCGCGCTAAAGAAGTTGGGCCTAAATCCCGGCAAAGATGTGCAACTGCGGGTGATCGGAGGCTCGATAGACCGTATGGTCGCGCTCCAGAAAGGCATTGTTCACTTTACCGTCGTTACAGAAACAGGCAAGGCGATGGCCGAAAAGCTGGGCTTTCCCATGTTGGTGGACATGGCGACCTTGGAGATCCCCTTTCCCCAGAATGGGGTTTACACTTCGACCCGATTGATCAGGGAACGGCCGGATACGGTACGGCGATATATGCGGGCTTACGTCGAAGCCATTCATTCTTACGCAACTCGCAAAGAGGAGACTCTGAAAATCCTCGAAAAATATTCTCGGGTGAGCGACCGCAAGGCCCTGGACGAATCCTGGCTCTATCACGCCCGTTACACGCCTCGCGCCCCTTACCCTCCGCTGGAAGGATACAGGACGATCCTGCAGGATTTGGCTATAACCAATCCAAAGGCAGCTCAGGCGGACCCAAAGGATTTCATCGAGCCACGCTTTGTGAAGGAGTTGGACGAGTCGGGCTTTATTAAGAGCCTTTATGGCAAGTAATGGCTCACAGGCGCAGCGCCGCCTGCGCGGCGAGTCGTCGAAATACTTTGACCATGGCGAATTTCGGGCTCCGGGGCTAACGGGAGGGTTCCCACGTTAGCGCGCAGAAATCGGGAGGCTGGCAATAAACGTTGTGCCTTTGCCTTCATCGCTTTCAACGCCAACCTTTCCCCCGTGACCCTCCACGATGGTCTTCACGATGAAAAGCCCGAGGCCGGTTCCCTCAATGGTCGCTGAACCTTTTAGGCGCCGAAATTCAGAGAAAACCAAAGGTAGCTCATCCTTGGGAATCCCCATTCCTGTATCTTTCACCTCGACGCGCACATGCGCGTTCTCGACCCGGGATTTCACTGTGATCTCTCCACTTCTCGGAGTAAATTTGATCGCGTTGCCGATAAGATTCCACAGAACACGGTCAATCTGTTCTTGATCCGCTGAGATTTCGGGGAGATGCTCGTCGAGTTCCAGTCGTAAAGACAGATTATTTTTCTGTAGCTCTCCCATCTGCTGCTGGCATACTTCCCTGATTAAGCTGTTTAGTTGTATCGGCCGGCGCACCGCCTCTAGTTTTCCCGCCTCTACCTTAGACGCTTCCAGGAAGCCCGTGATCAGTTTAACTATCCGCGAGGCGTTATCTTCAATGCGTTGAAGAGCATACAGATTTTCTTGGTTTTCGAGCTGGTGTCTGAGCCGGGACTCGACCGTCCCGGCATAGCCGACAATCACCGTCAGCGGATTCTTGATATCATGGGCCAAGGCCGAAACGAGCTGAGTCTTCAGTCTATTCGCTTCCTGCGCTCTGACTCTGGCCATCTCCTCTGTCCGCTTTCGCTCGGTAATGTCCTGCTTGACGGCAATGAAACTGTTGATATTTCCGTCCGCGTCACGGACGGGCGTAATGGTTTGCTCCTCCACGTAAAGGCTGCCATCCTTGCGCCGATTAAGCATCTCACCTTGCCACACTTTTCCGGCAACGATAGTTCTCCAAAGCTCTTCGTAGAACGAGCGATCCTGCGCGCCCGATTTTAGAATTCGCGGGTTCTGGCCTAGAACCTCCGCGGGTGTGTAACCGGTCAGTACGGTGAAGGCCGGGTTAATCCAAGTAATAGAACCGTTGCGGTCCGTGATCACAATCGCGTTCGCAATAGATTCAACAGCGGTCGTTAGCAGCCGGATTTGCTTCTCACCCGGTCTCCGTTTGGTTAGGTCCTGGACGACAAACCACCACAGAAGAGGCGCCGATAGGCCGGCACCCCCCAGGGAGACCAGGACGATCGGCACTCCTGGAAAAAACATCGGCACAAAAACCATCACGACAAGCTGACAGAGAAAGACAATCCCAAAAACCCGCGGCAAGACCGAGTAACTCGGGCTAGGGGAGCCGTCTTTGCCAGGACGTCGCCTCATCATCGGCCGTGATCTCTTTACCGAAGTTCTTCCCTGGACGTGAGCGACCGGCCCGCGCTATTCATTGCCGGGGCCTCCCACCTCGTACCGCCGCCCAATCGTGAATTATTGAGAGTGCGAAGTGAAGGCATGATTTTTCAAAAAAATGTCGGCATCTTGCCGGCTGAAGAAAACCAGCCTGACCTCCTCAATGCGCTTGTCGGAACCAAGAAATCTTTCGATTGCCCGAGACGAGACTTGAGCCGCCTCCTCCATGGGATAACCATATACGCCGGTAGAGATAGCAGGGAAGGCAACGCTCTTAAGCTTACTCTCAGCGGCCAGGAATAACGAATTGCGATAACAGGCGGCTAATTGCTCCGCCTTTTCCCTTCCTCCTTGCCCGTAAACCGGACCCACCGTGTGAATCACATGCCTGGCAGCCATCTTTCCTGCTGTCGTGATGATAGCCTGGCCGGTAGGCAGACCATCCGGGTAATGCGCGCTGCGGATCTCTTTGCATTCGCGCAGAATCTGGGGCCCGCCAGCCCTGTGGATGGCTCCATCGACGCCTCCTCCGCCCATCAGGGAACTGTTCGCCGCATTAACGATCGCCTCAACATCTTCTTTCGTGATATCGCCTAGTTTGATGACGACGCGGCCATCCAAAAATCTCCTCAGCTCTTCCATCTCTTTCCCTCTAGTTTTGAATTTAGATTTCTGATTCGATTCACTCTAAAAACCCCAAATTCAAAATCTAAAATTGCCTAGCTCTTAACATATTCTTCCCACTCCATCAGAAGACTGTGCTTTTTCTTCACGTTGCAGTCTTTGCAGGCGGGCACCACGTTTCCTTTGGTGGTTCTTCCGCCGCGAGCCAAAGGCACGATGTGATCCATCGTTAAAGAAGCGGCGGGAACCTTCTTGCCACAGTAATAGCAAATCCCGGAGGAACAGCGCCTCTTCCACCACTGACTGGCACGTATCTCCTTTGCCTTCTCTCGCTCGCGCCGGATCTCCGCCTCGGTCACGGGAACTTCAAAAGGAGCCGGTTTCCTGGTTTCGCTCATCGAATTTCAAGATCACTTCACCCAACGCTTCAGGGATTTCAGGTAAATTGCAAAACCGAGGCTCACCAGGAGATAAAGACAACCGCGAAACGAGGCCCAAAGATCTCCGGTATTGAGGAAATTGCGGAGCTCCCACAGAGAAAAGCCGAAAAAAAAGACCACAGCAGTCGAGATCAGAATTCTATGCGCCGTCAACAGCGTCATCGTTCACCCTGATCGAAGGATTTTTGTCTTGGCTTTCTTCGACTAAAATAACAATATCATAGGACGAAGTACTTGTAGAGTTCAAGAACGGAAAATTCAGCAAGCACCGTTCGGCCATTTGCCAGCTCATCCATCCTAATGTAGGATTCTCTGCAAATTCGGGTTGGAGAGCCATCATGAAAAAGGAAGCGATCGTCACTGATGCCGCGCCGAAAGCCATCGGTCCATATGAACAGGGAATCAGAGTGCACGGATTCATCTTCACTGCCGGCCAGATTCCGCTTGATCCGAAGACAGGCAATGTTGTCGAAGGGGGAATCGGCGCCCAAACAAAACAGGTACTGGAAAACCTCAGCGCCGTCTTGAAGGCTGGAGGCTCATCTCTGGACCAGGTCATCAAAGCCACTGTCTTTCTGAAAAATATGGCTGATTTCCCCGCCATGAACGAAGTTTATGCGGGATACTTCGGCGCCTCTAAACCGGCCCGTTCCACCGTCGCGGTGGCCGAACTTCCGCGGGGGGCGCTCGTTGAAATAGACCTGGTTGCCCTCACCTGACTTAAGGTTCCTCGGGCCTGTTCACCAGGCCGAAAACGGGTTTTCAAGATTCTGTTCGGTGCCGGGTAGCTTGCCTGAGATTGACGATATTGAAGGCGGTAACTGGCCGGGTATAGCCTTTTAGATGCAGTTCGCCCAGCGACTCGGCCTCGACCCGGTCTTCAATCTTAGACAACGTGTTCAGGTCAACGAGAATCTGACCGCCCCTAGCTGCAGAGGAGAGCCGGGACGCGAGGTTTGTCACATTGCCCACCGCACAATAAGCCATGCGACCTTCGAAACCGATGTTGCCCAGCACCGCGCAGCCGGCAGCTAAACCGATTCCCAGGTCCAGGTCGTAGCCTTTCTTGATCCAACGCATGCAAGGCTCTCTGAATCTGGCGCGCATCTCTACAGCCATGCGCACGGCTCTCTCGGTATGATCCTCGCAAGGAAGAGGATCGTTGAAGAAAATCATAATCCCGTCCCCGGCGAAATGTTCGAGCGTCCCCTGGAATTTAGAAATAAGTCTACCCATCTCGGCATGATAATTCCTTAGGAAGGCCATGACCTCCTCGGGGTCAGCCCTGTTGGAGAAGGCGGTAAAACCGCGCAGGTCCAGAAAAACGACAGTAATTTCCGATCGATGAATCTGGAACGGATTGTAATCTTCACTTCCGAGGATGGTCTCAGCCACCTGCGGCGAGAGATAAGACCTGAGGCGGTTCATGCGCTCGATCAGATTTAGCTGTTGACCGACCTGATTCATCAATGCCCGGTTCCAATTCTGCGCGGATTGGTAGCGCTTGGCTACGTCAACTTCGTCGAATCTTTCCATGGCTTTCATGGCTTCCTCCCGGCCTTTTTGTGGGCAAAAGGCGCATGAGTTTGTTTGCTCGCTTTCAACTCAGCAACCCATGTGCCAGGGTTAGCCATACGTCCTGGCCTAAAACTAAACGAGGGAATTCAAGGAAGTTACTTGTGGTCTTATGTGGACTGAGGGGGGGAACACAGAGATTCGTATCTTTAAGGATACAGTTTGAAGTTAGAAAAGATTCACGGGATGCGAAGGGTTTTAATTAATCTCGAGAGATAGGTTCTTTGAAGACCGAGAAGCTTGGCTGCGGCAGCCCGATTGCCCTGGGTCTGACTGAGCGCTCGTCGAATCAGCTCCCGTTTCGCGGCGTTAACAGCATTGTGATAAGAGAAGTTCTCCGCGCTCGCTACAGTTTCCCTACTCGATATTCTCGGCGGGAGATGCTGTACGGTCAAGGTTGGCCCTTCCCCCAAGACGACAGCCCGTTCGATCGCATTGGCGAGCTCGCGCACATTTCCAGGCCAATCGTAGGACAGGAGCTTCTCTATCGTCTCTGGAGCTAACTCCACGAAGCGCTTTTTTGTTTCCGCAGAAAAGCGCTTTAAAAAATCTGTCGCAAGTTCGGCAATATCCTCCTTTCTCTCCCTCAGGGGGGGAAGGGCGATCGGCACAACATTCAGCCGGTAGTATAGATCTTCTCGAAAACGTCCGTCTTTAACGGCCTGATCGAGATCCCGGTTCGTAGCGCCGATGATCCTGACATCTACATGGATGGATTTGGTTCCGCCGACGCGCTCGAACTCCCGCTCCTGGAGAAACCTTAGAAGCTTGGTTTGAAGCTCCAAAGAGATATCCCCAATTTCATCAAGAAAAACCGTTCCTCCATGGGCCAGTTCCATCTTGCC
This sequence comes from Deltaproteobacteria bacterium, assembly GCA_016210115.1. Lineage (GTDB taxonomy): Bacteria > Desulfobacterota > Binatia > UBA9968 > UBA9968 > JACQUW01. Next base: position 6,847 of record JACQUW010000042.1, read on the forward strand.
CCTTTTAAGCTGATGCGCCCCCGTAAAAGCGCCTTTTTCATGGCCGAACAGCTCGCTTTCCAATAGTTCTCTGGAAAGCCCTACACAGTTAATGGCAATAAAAGGCTTATCTTTTCTATCGCTCCAGCGATGAATGGCCCGGGCAAAGATCTCCTTGCCGGTTCCGCTCTCCCCCAGCAGCAACACCGTGGCTTTGCTGGCGGCCGCCTTTCGCGCCAACTCAACGGCCAGACTCATCTGGGCGCTCCGGCCCACCACCAAACGGTGGCGCTCGCAGACCTCTTCGGAGAGAACCTCGACGCCCCTCTTGAGACCTTCCCGCTCCAAGGCTTTTTGCACGGTCAGCGCGATATGCTCAGGCTCAAAGGGCTTGCGGATAAAGTCATAGGCTCCCTCTTTCATCGCCTGGACCGCCCGCTCGATGGTTCCGTGCGCCGTGATCATGACCACCGTTACATCTGCTCCTCTCCTCCGAATCTCTCGCAAGACCTCCAGGCCGCTCATGTCCGGCATTTCAATGTCCAGCAAGATCATATGAGGATTCTGTCTCTCCAGAAGCTCGAGACTCGCCCGGCCGTTGGAAGCCAGCAGCACGCGGTAGCCGAGCGATTGCAGCCGATCACTCAAAACCTCGCGGATGTCTGGGTCATCATCAACCACGAGGATGGTTCCGCTGTAGGATTCCGCGCTCATGATTACAGGGTGATATTAAATACGCTCTCGATTTTTGCCTTCAGCTCTTCCCACTCAAAAGGCTTGAGGATATATGCATTGGCCCCTTTGGCGAGAGCCTCAATCGCGGCTTCTCGGGTCGACGAGGAAGTAACGATAAGGACAGGCGTCTTTTTATCATGCTTGCGGATCTCCTCCAGAGCTTCAATTCCGTCCATCTCCGGCATCTTAACGTCCATGAAAACGCCATCGTATTTTTCCGTGGAAAGCTTCTTAAGCGCCTCAAGGCCGGTTCCGGCCGTCACTACGGTAAATCCGTAGGCTTCCAGGCGATCCTGGATCACTTCAAGGATGTCCTCTTCATCGTCAACGACGAGAACTCGAAGTCCCATAAAGCCACCTCAATCACTCGGAGCCTTGAGCTTAAAAGGCTGCCGCGCGGGCAAAGTGAAAGAAAAGCTACTCCCATGCCCCACATCACTTTCCACCCAAATCTTTCCCCCGTGCATCTCCACCAGAGCTTTGCATATAGCCAGACCGAGCCCGGTACCCCTGACCTTTTGCCTGTTCACCTGAGCGACTTGATAAAACTTATCGAAGACGTTGTCCGCCTCACCCGGCGGGATGCCGGGACCCATGTCCGCGATAGAGATGCGCACCCACTCATCGCCGTCGGGCTCGAACCTCACAGTGACTTCGCTATGGGCTGGCGCGAATTTAACTGCGTTGCCGATCAGGTTTGTGACCACCTGGATGACCTTGTCTCTGTCTGCCCAGGCTTTCACACCCGCATCCGGGTAGACGGTCTCAATACTAATGAGTTTCTCGGCGGCGATGGGCCTAATGCTCTCCGCCGCCTCTTGGATCAGAGAGAGAAGCGGGAGATAAGTTGGATTGAGGTCGATCTTCCCGGCTTCAATCCTCGAGAGATCGAGAAGATCATTGATAAGCCGCGCGAGACGGTCGACGTTCGACTTGATTCGGACGAGATATCGGACCTGTTTCTCATTCAGCGGGCCGATAATACCGTCCAGCATATTATCCACGGATCCTTTGATCGCGGTCAAAGGTGTCCTCAGCTCGTGCGAGACATTTGAGACGAAGTCAGATTTCATTTTATCCAGCTCTTTGAGCCGTTTCTCGAATCGTTTCTTTTCCGTGATATCCTTAGCCAGATGAAGAAAGCCGGCGATCGTCTGATCCTGGTCGAAGATGGGCGATACGGCCAGGCCGACGTCTATCACTGAATTTCCCTTTCTCTTCCTCCGCACCTCCAGGTTGTGGAGAACGCCGGCGATTTGAACTTTCTCCGCTAATTCCACAAGTTCCTTGAGCTGCCCTGAAGGAAGCAGAATGGCCAGACTCTGCCCGATCGCCTCCTCCTTAGCATAGCCGAATATGACTTCGGCCGCGCGATTCCAGGTGAGAATCCTATGCTCCATGTCCGTCGATATGATCGCATCACCGGCATTCTCCACAAGGTTCTCGATATAAGCCTTGCTTTTATTAACCTGTTCGTAGAGTTGGGCGTTTTCCAGAGCCGCGCCGAGCTGGGAGCCAAAAGCCGTAAGAAGATTGATTTCGCTTTGAGCGAATCTGTGATGTTTCCGGCTCCCAAGCACGATAATCCCCAAAACACGACTCTTGGACATTACCGGAGCTGCGGCGGTCGAGATAACCCCTTCCCGCTCCATGCTCCGATTCTTGTAGATTGGATTTTTGCGAATATCCGCGCAGACATAGGGCTCTTTGGATTCGAAAACAATTCGGGTAACGTTGAGGCGGTCTGAGTGTACCGGGGCGATACCTGCCAGGAATTCCGGGGAACGAAGACCACGAACAGCGCGAACGACCATGCCCATCTTTGCCAGGTCTAAAACCCGAATAAAACCGACATCGAACCCTAGGATCTCCAGGGATTTGTCCAGTGTGTCATTGAGAATTTTCTCGATGTCTAACGATTGGGTAGCGGTTTGTGCAATGGCGAGGAGAGCTTCGAGATCTCTTGTTCGGGTAAGTAGGCGTTGTTTTGTGACAGTGACGGGAGGCGCCAGGCTTTTCTTATTTGATGCTTGCCGCTTTGGCCGTGGCATTAATTCCTAGATCCCTCCTAACTGGAATTTGTCCTGAAGGTAGCTTACAAGACTTGAGCTTGGGTCCGCCCATTTCCTCATCGCTGTCCCGACCTCGGCATCTACGGAGCCGACGGGATCTTCAATAAACCCAACGTTCAGCGTGCCCACCGCAAGTCCATTAACCTTGATGCCGATGGACCTCCGATACATTACGCCCGCGGTCACACTGAGCTTTTTAGCGTCGGCCATCCACAAGCCTTTCACGCTGTCTTGCAGATCGGTCCTCCAATCTCTCTTTTTTAGCACGCCCGGATCTTGGAGGCATTCTTCATAGATTTGAGAATAGTGATCGTCGCCAAACCGGTACAGCCCGGGATCAGCGAGATTTTTTTGTATTCTCTGGTTCGCGACCTCGCTGGTCTCCACCCACCCGACGAAAACCGGGCTGATATCATTCCGGCTCTCATTGAGCCTGCAGGAAGCCCAACCCGGCTTCGTCCCTTTGATGGCTTCAATTTCCTTGATCATCTGATCGAGATACTCTCTCACCTTTATAAAATGATCCGTCGTGATGCCGCCTGGAATCATGGCCATTGGCATGGGAAGAGCCTCCTTTCTAGTTTGATCAACGCAAAAGCCCGGCCGGCACAAGACCGGCCGGGCACGAAGAAAAACCAACCAAAGAAACTGTCTGACCTGGATCAGCCAGCAATTTTCCCGACTTTTCTTTTATTTCATGCTGGCCCCCCACTGTCAACCGCCGAAAGCGGTAACTACCGACGCTTTTTGGAAATGCTTTTCATTAATTCAAGCACGACAAGCAGACCTATGGCCACGATCCACCCGAGAAAAATGATAATCACAGGCGTCCATTTCTCCATATCTCACCCCCAGAATGCGAAACCGGATCATCACGGATCCTCGTTGGTCTCTCGAGACTCTTACACGGGGCGGCACCCCAAAGGATCCAGGCGTCGAGCCACCACGCCGAATAACAGCCTGCTTATCGCCTGTCAAGAAAAAACTTCAGAGAAAACCCCGGCTTCATTGGGAGCCCAGCACCATCCGGAGGAGAGCTTGAAGAATCATTCGAAAACCACCTTTCACAACGCCTTGGGTTAACTCTTCGGCTTCTTCTCCCCGCGGATAGGCAAAAATCCCGCGCGTGCCTGTAGTGACCCAGGACTTCGGATCCTGGTACGCCCGCGCCAGTTGTTCGTAATCTCCTTGTTGCCCGGGCTTTGGCGCTTTCACCCCTTTTCGCGTCCTTTGAAAGTTCTTGTAACGGTTGAAATAACCACGATTCAGCCAGATTCCCTCGCATCTCGGGCAGCGCTGGAGCTGTATGTCAGCGGGCAGAAGCGGTTCGCGGAAGAGCTGAAGCTCAGCCGTGCACCGGGGGCAATAAAGCGCCTTTTCCCCCAACTGGAACGGCTGCTGAAGCAGTTTTTCGTCAACTGAATCCAGGCGCGAACCTTCCTGCGGATCGATCGGAAAGAGCTCCCATTTGTCGCACCAGATTCCACCGCACTGGGCACATTGGTCGAGAACGATAAGCTGTCCGGGATTGGCTTTGGCGGAAACTTCGCGCATCGGGCATCGACAAAGGGGACATTGGGCCATCGTATTTAGTCCGCGGTGGCCAGGGCCAGCGCCGGCGCCTGCCCGGCCATCGAATAGAGGAGACCGATCCGCCGGTCAATGGGAGGATGAGTGCTCAGCAGATCCGCAACGCGGCCTTCCCGATCGTCTACGCGTCGCCTCAACGGGTTGACAAAGAAGAGATGGGCCGTGCCGCGGCTTGCTCTTTGGAAAGGCATCGATGCATCGCGGATTTTCGTTAGAGCGCGGGCCAGCCCGAGAGGGTTGCGGGTAAATTCAACCGCCGTGGCATCGGCCAGGTACTCTCTCTGCCGGGATACGGCCATCGCAAGGAGCCTGGATATAAGAGGAGCCAAAACGATCAGGACCATCGCCGGAATGATAATCAGGAGATTCTTTGCTCCTGCGCCTCTCCTTGAACGGGGGGCGGAAAAGGAGCGCTGCGCCCAATCCGAAAGAATGGCCACACCGCCCAAAAGGACGCTCACCAGAGTCATCAGCAGAATGTCCTGATTGCGAATGTGTGATAGCTCATGCGCCACGACACCCTGAGTTTCCTCCCGATTGAGGAGCGCAAGCAGGCCCGTGGTAACGCAAACGGACGAAGTCAACTCATTGCGTCCGGTAGCAAATGCATTCGGCGCGGGATCAAATATGACATAGACTCTGGGCATGGGGCAGCCTGAAGCGAGCGCCATCTCCGTCAC
>JACQUW010000372.1 GCA_016210115.1 Deltaproteobacteria bacterium
CCGCAGCAGCTTGGCCTGAGACTTGAGACCCATCTCGTTAACCTCGTCCAAGAAAAGAGTCCCATCATTGGCTGTTTCAAACACCCCTGTTTTTCTCTCGCTGGCCCCCGTGAACGCCCCTCTTTCGTGCCCAAAGAGTTCATTTTCCAAAAGATCGTCCGAGAGAGAGGCGCAGTTTACTGGCACGAAGGAGTTATCCCGCCTCGGGCTTATCCGGTGAATTTCTCGCGCGATAACTTCTTTGCCTGAGCCGCTTTCGCCGCACAGCAGGATGTTGTTATCATAAGGCGCGACCCGCGCCAGGAGAGAAAAGAGTTCCCTCATCTTCGGAGAAACGCCGACAACTACGCTTTGCGGTTGGAGCGCCCACGTCGCGGGGTCCGATATCACCTGGCCGCGTCGCGCGGACCACTTCTTCAGCGCAGAATCCAAGCACTCCGTGATATCTTTGATGGTCACAGGCTTCGTCAAGAAATCTGCCGCACCCATTTTCATGGCCTGGATGGCGGAGTTCATAGTCCCAAAAGCTGTAACAAAAATGACGGGCTGTTCTAAACCATTTTTTCTTAAGTGCGTGAGAAGGTTCAGGCCATCGCCGTCGGGAAGCTTGAGCTCGGTAATAATTGCAGCCACCGGATGGTCATTGAGTATCGGGAGAGCAGCTTTCTGACTACTTGCCTCGATAACGTTAAAACCTGTTTTTTTTAATGCGCCCGCGAGGCTCTCACGGCTTTCTTGATGGTCTTCAACAATCAAAACTGTTCTATCCGGTAACACGATCTACCTTGCCCCCCCTCGCGCCGGTAGAGACATGAAGAAAGTGGTCCCTTGACCGACTTCCGACGCGAAAGATATCTTTCCCTGATGAGCCCTTACAATCTCCAGCGCCAAAGGCAAACCGAGCCCTGCGTGCCCTTCCTTGGTAGAAAAAAAAGGCTCAAAGATGCGGTCTCGGTGATCTAAGGGTATTCCCTCGCCGCTGTCCGTAACCTTGATGATGATACGGTCGCGTTGCGACTCCGTGGCAAGGGTAATGGAGTCCTCGACTCGGCAGGCCTCAATGGCATTTAAAAGAAAACTCAGAATGGCCTGCTTAATTTGCACCGGATCGGCTTGTGCAGCAGGTAAATTTTGTTGGAGAGCTAGTTTTAGAGTCACCTCGTTCTTGGAGGACTCGAGTTTCAAGAACTTTTGTACTTCCGCAACTAAAGCATTGACATTGATCGTTGTTATCTGTGGCGTCGGAAGATCTGTAAGGCGGAGGACTTCACACAAAAGGGAATCCAGCTCTGCCATGCCCTTTTGTATTCTTTTCAGTCTTTCACGGACGTTCTCTCCGCTGTCAATGTTGAGTTCCCCAAGCTCGTCGGTCAAGCCGTCCAGATTGAGTTGCAGAGCATTGAGCGGATTACGAATTCTTTGAACCATTCCTCTCGTCATGTCTCTGAGAGAAAGAGTTCGTCTAGGGTCCTCCATAAGACAAACCATATCACGCCCCGATCCAAATAGAAATTTGGGCAAACAGGAAAGCGCCGTTACGTCCGGGCGCTCACTCCAGACCCTCACTGGAGACCCGGCGTTTATCCCATGCGTCACAGGTCATTTCCCGAGTAGGACTGATTGAACGACTTGTTGCACAAGGGGAAGTCGGGAACGATGTTCTTAAGCAAGGCGAACGAGAGCGCCGGCCAGTTCGCAAACGATGGGTCTTTGATTTTCACGCGGAAGAGTTTGCCGTCGCCGTCGAGCATTACCCAATGCACGATGGCGCCGCGCCAGCCTTCCACAATCCCGAATGCCGGCTCAAAAGCGGCCAGATGGCCGAGCGGCACGGCAAGAGGTCCATCGCTCATCCGTGCCATGGCCTGTTTGACCAGACTCACCGCTTCCCGCGCCTCCTCCACGCGCACCATCGTTCGCGCGTACACATCGCCGCCTTCCAAGACCGGCACTTTAAACTTCAACTCATGATAGGCGGCAAAAGGGTGATCGCGCCGCGCGTCCACGTTGATGCCGGAGGCACGCGCAACGTAACCCAAAACGCCAAGATCGATCGCGGTCTTCGTCGAGAGGCGGCCGGTCTCCTCCAACCGGTCCATGACCATTCCGTTGTTGAGGCTGATCTCTACAACTTCATTGAAGTCGGCAAGGACGGAGTCAAGCTCGGCTGGAAGATCGAGGTCGCGGGGGAGGGGGTGGACAACGCCACCGGGGACGACGGCGCCGCGCAGCAGCCGGTTTCCGGTAAGGCGCTTGTTCAGCCGCAGGAGCCGCTCGCGGATGCGGAAAGAGTGCGAGTGCGCGACGGCAAAACCCGTATCATTGCAGATCATTCCGAAATCCGCCACGTGGTTGTACAATCGCTCCATCTCCAGGAGGATAACGCGGAGATACTGCGCGCTCAGTGGAACTTCGACTCCGGCAAGAGCCTCCAATGCCTGGCAATAGGCCAGCGAGTGCCCGATGGTCGTGTCACCAGAGATGCGCTCGGCAAGCGTCACACCTTCGGCAGGCTCGCGGCCTTCAAAGAGCTTCTCAGTGCCTTTATGCGTGAAGTAGAGGCGGATTTTGAGATCGATCACCGTTTCGCCCACCACGCTAAAGCGAAAGTGTCCCGGCTCGATAATGCCGGCGTGTACCGGCCCGACCGGAATCTCGTACACGCCCTCGCCCCCTACCGGAAGGAAAGGAAAAGGCCGGCCATCGTCTTCAAACCTTCCCGGCAGCACCGACCCTTTTCGAAGCGGAAAGTAACCTTCCGGCCAGAAGGCATGACGCACCAGCGGGCGGCGGTCCGGATGGCCGGTGGATTCGATGCCAAACAGATCCTTGATCTCGCGTTCAAAGCGTGACGCCGGATAGTAGAATGTTGCCAGCGAGGGGAAACCAGGGCCCTCAGGCGGAAGGTTAACTGTGGCGTGGGCGAACCAGTTCTCCCGGTTATTCGCGAAGAGATAATGCAGCTCGAACGCGCCTTTGTCGGCGCGGCGGTCATTGGCGACCATAAGCATCAGCTCTGCGCGAACGTGGGCGCGAAGGAACTCGGCCAGATCCGGCACGTCGGCGCGACCTATCTCAAAATGAAGTTCGTTCCCGCGCCGGACTTGGACGTTCAGCCGGGCCTCGAATTTTTCCGACAGTTCGGAGCGCAGTCGATCAAAGTCCGTCACTTCGCCACCACCTTCACGACCTCATTGAGCAGCGCCTCGAGCGGCGCCGGCAGCGTTATACCCAGTGCGGCCAGCACGCCGACGCTGACAAGGAGCGGCGCCATCCGCCACCGGCTTACGTCTCCGATGGCAACTCCCTGCGGCGGAGCACCGTATAGCATCCTGTTGGAGTGGCGAACAAGCGCGACGAAACCGACGGCAAGCAACACCAGCACGGCAGCCATCAAGCCGGGACGTCCTGCAGCAAAGCCCGCTCTGATCAGAGCGAACTCCGAGATGAATAAGCCGAAAGGCGGCAGCCCGACGATTGCGAGTATTCCGACCATAAACAACGTTCCCGTCCAGGGCATGACTTTGAGCAGGCCCGAGACCCGTTCCATCTGCGTGCTTTGGTAGCGGCGCAGCACTTCGCCTGACAACAGGAACAGCATGGACTTCGCCATCGTGTGACAGACCAGATGCAGGAATGCGGCAAATATCCCGAGAGGCCCCAGCCCCAACCCGATACATATCAGTCCCGTATGCTCGATGCTGGAATATGCCAGCATGCGCTTGTAGTTTCGCTGGATCACCAGGCTGAAAGCGGCTACGACCAACGAGAACAACCCCAGCATAAGAAGCAGTTGATTTGAGAAGGCAGGCCCCAGGGCAGCGTCCGCGACCACTTTCCAGCGCGTGATCGCATACAGAGCGACAGCGAGGAGCACACCCGACATCATGGCGGAAAGCGGCGACGGCGCTTCGGAGTGCGCGTCGGGCAGCCACGTGTGCATCGGCGCGATGCCCGCTTTGGTCCCAAAGCCAACGAGCAGAAATACGAAAGCCAGCCGGATCACTTCGGGATCGAGACGCGGGGCCGCCGACAGCAGCACCGGCCAGTTCAGAGCATTGTCCACGCGCCCGGAGAGAGCAACGAAATCGAAGTAGGCAAGCACCGTCCCGACGAATGCCAGCGTAATACCTACCGAGCTGATAAGGATGTATTTCCACGAGGCCTCTACTGAAGCTTTGGTGAGTGCCAGCGGGATAACCATCGCCGAAAAAATCGTCGTGGCTTCCACCGCAATCCACATGATGCCAACATTGTTGGCAGAGACCGCAAGCAGCATCGCGAAAATAAATAAGTTGACGAAAATGTGGTAGCGCCGGAGTTGGCCCGCATCGTAGTGGCTCTTGCCGCCGAAGCCGGTGCTGAATAATAGCGCCAGCGTGGCGACGGCGGCGACGCACACCATCAGCAGCGCCGAGAGGCCGTCTGCGCGCAGCAGCTCACCCGGCCCGAAGGTCGGCGCTTCGCTCCCGGCCAGAATCGATGCTGCAAACGCCAGCGCCGCGCCCAGCGACACAAGCGACAGCCAGGCATTAGCCCTAGCGACAAACACCCGATACGGGTGGACGAGATAGGACAGCAGCGCGGACAGCAAGGGCGGAAACAGCAAGAGAACGAAAGTCATATACGTAACCAGCAGTCCTTCATCAGTGCTTGAGTTGATTCAACTGTTCGACGTCGATGGACTCGAACGTGCCGTGAATATGATAGACAAACACCTGCATGACCAGAAACCCCATCATCACATCGAGAAAGACGCCCAGCTCGACGATGAGGGGGATGCCGAATGTGCCGAGCAGGGCCAGCAACGCAACGCCGTTCTCCAGGACCAAAAAGCCGACGATCTGCGTGAGGGCCTTCTTGCGGCTGATCAGGACGAAAAGGCCGACAAAGATTACGCCGACCGCCAGCGGGAGACCGCCGCGCGTGGGCAGATGGCTCGCGAGTACGAGGGGGCGCACCACGGCATAGGCCAACAGCACCAGCAGGCCGGCGATGACAAGGGAGCTGGTGATGTTGACATAGGGCTGCGACTCGTGCTCCGCCCCCACCTGTTTTGCCAGCCGTTCCAGATAACGCGGGATCACAAGCACCTTGAGCGCGAAAAAAAGGATGGCGACGAAGTATAGCTCGGGAGCCACACCAAAGTAGCTCACCACAATGAATAGACCCGCAAGCACCAGCGATTGCCACCGGAAGGCTTCCACGTACGCGTGCAGACTGCGCCGGCATAGCAACACGATCGCAAAGAGCAGCACGACGCTCGATCCGAGGGTGGTCAGTTGAGAGAAGATAGAGAGACTCATGAACAATCACCTCAGCAGGAACGAAGACGTAACCGCCAGCAACGCCAGCACAAAAGACACGCCAAGCAGTTCCGGCACGCGAAATAGACGCAGTTTGGCGACGCGCGTCTCGATAACGGCGATTGAAAGACAAAGTATTCCGAGCTTGAGGAGGAGCGCGAGGACGGCCAGAGCAAGCGGAACCGGTGCGATATTGGTTGCGACGCCCCACGGCACAAACAGGTTTGCAAGCAGGGAAAGAAAAATCATAAATTTGAGAGCGGTCGCCCACTCGATGAGCGCAAGATAGCGGCCCGAGTATTCCAGGATCATCGCTTCGTGAATCATCGTTAGCTCAAGGTGCGTGGCCGGATTATCCACCGGCAAGCGGCCCGTTTCAGCCAGCGCCACAATGAACAGCGCGGCAAAAGCCAGAAGGTGGCCGGGGCTGATGGCCGTGGCGGGATTGCTCAGCGCCTGCGTGACGATGCGCCCCAGGTTCGTCGAACCCGCCCCGAGCGCCAGACTGAAGACGGCTACAGCGATCGTCGGCTCGGCAATGGCAGCCACCGTCATCTCGCGGCTCGATCCCATTCCGCCAAAAGCCGTTCCCGCGTCAAGACCCGCCAGCGCGAGAAAGAATGTTCCCAGCAAAAACAAATAGACCACGGCCAGCAGATCGCCCACGCTGTCGAAAAGTTGCGGTACAAAGAGAAACGGCACAAGGAATGTCACCGCAAGCGCGCTGACAAAAACGATGTAAGGCGCGCAGCAGAATAACCACGAGGCCTGCTTGGACACGATGACCTCTTTACCGAACAGCTTGACCAGTTCAAAGTAGGGCTGCCACGGCGGCGCGCCGCGCCGGTTTTGCATGCGGGCCTTCAGCCAGCACACAAACCCCACAACCAGGGGCGCCAGCGCCATTGCGAAAACGGCTTGAGAAATTTGGAGGACGTATTTCACAGTTAGAACCACCTTGCGACAACAAGTAAGAGCGTGAGCACAATGGCGATATACAAAAGATAAAGATGCAATGACCCGGCTTGCAGCCTCCGCACCTGCTGGGCGATAAACGTGGCGCTCTGCAGGAACGGTCGATACAGAGACTGATCGAACCAGGGCGTGATTTCGTTCCGGTATTCGATGGATTGCACGAAGTATTTGGACTCCGGATGGAAATCAACCGTCAATTCCTTCATTGGACGGTAGATCTCGGCGAAAACGCGCTTTAGCGGCTCGGCAAATGCGGTGGCGGTGTACTCCATGCGCGCCGTCTGCCCAACACGGCCACAGCCCCATGAGTCGCTCAGGCGCCGCTCGGAAGTCAGACGTAGGAGCCACAGCACTGAAGGCGCCAGGGCGATCAGAAGCAGCAGGCCGAATGCCATCAGCGTGGGCGACATCTGCCCAAAGACCGAGGGTGTTTGCAGGAACACGCTTAACGTGAATTCCGCTCGCGTATCAGGCAGGCCGCCGATTCCTGCAAGTATCCTACCCAGAACGGGGACGACGGCGCCGGGCGCAACGCCGAGCCCGATGCACGCCAAGGCGAGCAAGCCCATTCCAAACCGCATCAAGAACGGAGACTCGTGGGCGTGCGCCGCTTCGGAGGAACGCGGCAGGGCAAGGAAGGTGATACCGAATGCCTTGACGAAGCAGGCCGCCGCGAGGCCACTGGTGAGCGCCAATAGGCCAACCGCCACCGGCATAACGACCGCCACCTCCGGCACAGGAACGTTGACCCCAGCCAGCAGAGATTGGAAAACGAGCCATTCCGATACAAAGCCGTTGAGCGGAGGCAGAGCGGAAATGGCGGCCGCCCCGATCAGAAAAAACAGCGCCGTCCAAGGCATTCGCTTGATCAGCCCACCCATCTGTTCCATGTTGCGTGTGTGCACGCCATGCAGCACCGAGCCGGCGCCGAGGAACAGCAGGCCCTTGAAGGTGGCATGATTGAGCACGTGATACAGTCCGCCGATGAAGCCGAGTGCAGCGAGGGACATCAGGCCGTAACGGTGAAACATCAGCCCGGCACCAATTCCGATAAGAATAATCCCTATATTCTCAACCGAGTGAAAGGCAAGCAAACGTTTGAGGTCATGCTCCATCAGGGCGTACAGAACGCCCAGCAGCGCAGAGACCGCGCCCACGCCAAGCACGAGACCACCCCACCACGTCGCGCCACCGCCCAATAAATCGAGCGCGACACGCACGAGGCCGTAGACGCCCATCTTAATCATCACGCCGGACAGTAACGCGGAGACATGGCTGGGGGCAGCGGGATGGGCGCGTGGTAGCCACACGTGCAATGGGACAATGCCCGCCTTCGAGCCGAAGCCAAGGAACGCTAGTACGAACGCGGCGTCGCGAACGCCGGCGCTGAGCGAAGCCGCGCTCGCTCGCAAATCGGCAAACGAACCCGAACCCGTTCCAGCCGTGAGCAACAGGAATGCCGCCAGCAGCATGACCAGGCCAGCGTGTGTCATCCCGATGTACCACAGCCCCGCATTCCGCGTGCTCTCTTCGCCTGCTTCGGTCATGACAAGAAAGTACGAGGTGAGCGACATGCCTTCCCACATCAGCAGAAACGTGAGCACGTTGTCGGCCAGCGTGACGAGGCTCATCGTCAGCAGGAACAGGTTGAACATCGTCCCCAGCAAGCGCAGAGACGCGCGGCCATCTTCATAGGCCGCCGAATAGCTTGCGCCGTATATCGCGGCAGGTATAGCACCAATGCCGATGACAACAAGAAAAAACGCGCCCAGCGAATCAAGCCGCAGAGCAAGACCTCCGCCCAATGGCAAAAGTTCAGGGAAGGAGAGCGCGAACGGGATGCCCGTGGCTATCACGGTCGCTCCGAGCGCCAGCCCCGCGCCTGCGCCGGCAATCCCGCCCAGCGCGACCAACCCGCGCCCCAACGATTTCCGACCTCCCGCCAGTGCGGCGAGGGCGCCGATGGCATAGGCCACGAACATCGCGAGAAATAGAGCTTGCATGAGTTAAGAATGAAAGTTGGAGATTGGATCTAATTCATTTCCCCAACGGCAGCCGATCCAGTGCTGCCAAGATGCCTTGCAGGATTTCGCTGGGTTCGGGGGGGCAGCCGGTTACGAAAACGTCCACTGGAATGACGTCCGCGACGCTGCCGATAACAGCGTAGCTGCCTTTAAAAACACCACAATGCTTTGCGCAGTCCCCCACCGCCACCACCAGTTTCGGGGCGGGAGTCGCCTCGTACGTCTTGAGCAGCGGCACTTCCATGTTCCTGGTCACCGGCCCGGTCACAAGCAGCATATCTGCGTGGCGCGGCGAGGCCACGAAGTGAATGCCGAAGCGCTCGCTGTCGTACACAGGGCTGGTGATGCCGCTGATTTCAATCTCACACCCATTACACGACCCGGCATCCACTTCGCGGATGGCCAAAGCGCGCCCTAGATGACGGCGGATCTCGACCCGTGACTCACGAGCCAGTTCAACGAATCTCGCCGGGGCGCCCTTGAGCGGCTCGGTCACAAGTCCGGTGCGAATGATTTTCGACAGCAGCATTAGTCCCGCTTCTCTCTCCGCAGCTCACGCAGCATTGTTTGTGTACCGCTTAATTGGTTCTCGAAGATGAGCCGCGCGGTTTTGAGAAGGTCTCCTACCAGCGGATCTCGAACCGCGTACTTGACCGTCGTGCCGAGTTTTTGAGCGATGACAATGTTCTTGCCGCGCAGCACAGCAAGCTGCTGGGAAACCAACGGCTGGTCCAGGTGGAGCGCTTCCTGAAGTTCCTGCACGCTCCGCTCACCAACAGAGAGGATCTCAAGAATACGGATGCGAACCGGATGAGCGAGCGCCCTGAAGAATTCCGACTTGATGATCTGCAACTGGTCACTGATATCTGGCATATTCGAATATTACTATTTAATCTATATGAAATCAACTGAACGTCTCGAGTCGGGGGTTACAACCATTCTAAGGTTCCATGCCTCGCCATATCCTCTCGATACTCTCACCGACCTGGCTCGCTTCTAGACCCTCCACAATAACCACCCGGCGGTCGCGCCGTTCGAGGTAAGCCCACCTGCTTTCTTCAGAAGCCGGATACTTTTGGGCTACGATCATTCGATAACTCCGCTCAAATTCTTCGGCATCTTGGAGCGAATCCCAGACCGTAGCCCAAATAAAAAAGATCTCATTTTGCCGCCGAAACGCCACAAACCGATCGCCGTCCCAGCCTTGACTTGCGCTCTGCGCCTCCTTCTCGGAAACGAATCGCCTGAACAGGACTCCGATCATCAGTTCCCCCAGCACATCGTTCTCGATCTCTTCCCATCCGGGTTGAAACAGGAAGGAAAGGTCTCCAAGATTTATTTCAGTGGGAGCATCCGCTTTATCAAAATACTTTTCGGGATGAAGCACCTGCTCGGTCGACTCAGGAGGAGCATGATAAAGCCGGTTGATGCCGGGCCAGCCTCCGCTGTTGAGCGCGTGCGAAACAAATGACACGCCGCCGTAATACTGAAACAAAAGCTCCTCCGCGATGGCTTCCGGGATAGCGGCGAGTTCCGAGCGGGCCTGTCTCAGGCTGTCCTGAACCGCCTTTCGCACCTGCGCCAGCGTCTCATCTGATAGTCCCCCGAAAAGATATCCGAAACCGCTCAATGTGGCATCCCCTTCGGCTAAGGCACGAAAAGCGATCACTTTGTCGTTGTTACCCTTCTGCCGGAGCCGGCTTTGCAAAGAAAAATGCTGGTCCTGAAGCGCGTGGGTCAATTCATGCGCTAATACCATCTCCCCCAGGATGTCTCTTCTGGCAAAAAACTGAACCGTCCCCAGGAGAACTCCCGCTCCCAAGTTCTCAGGAACCACTATCTTTTGATCGTCGGGATTATAGAAAGCGGCGACCTGGGACAGGTAAAAACTAAGCAGCGAATTTTTCAAATCCACGCCTTGAGGCAAGAGGCCGAGCTTGGTGTAGGCAAGAGAAATATTCTCTAATTTTCTATCGCCGTAATCCCGCTCAAGCTCCTTCTCGAAGTGACGGTTCATGCCGTTCTTGTTCGCCACCTCTACCTGAACATCCCTTTTGAAGTCTAGGCCGCGGACCGAGGGCAAGGCTTCCTTGATCTCGCGGAGTTTGGCGGGATTAACCGCGCCGCCGCTCACGACCAGATAAGAGGAGCAGCCGCTCTCAAAAAGCAGCAGAAGTAGGAAAAACGCCTGGAACAGCAAGAACGACTTAGCGTTTCGGATAGAGGCTTTGGATAAATCCAGCATCTTCGAGATGCTTGACGAAGCGGGACTCCATGAATGACTCCGGAGTGACATTTTTGGCCCGGAGGTCCCGCACGGCGATCTGATCCAGGACAAAGCGGATCCCCCCGATCGTCGGATACGGCACACGAGAAAGTTTGGGAGCGTAGAAGGAAACTGTGGAAGCGAGAATTCCGGGGTCTTTGATCCCGGTATATTTCTGCGTCACCTTGATGGCAAGCTCCCGGTTGTTCTTGTAAACCGCGATGGCTTCGGTATAGGCCCGCACGAACCGCTGGGTTTCATCGGGGTGATCGCGAAGATAAGATTTTTTCGCCGTCAGGCTCACGAATGGAAACTCCAGACCCAAGGATGCGATATCGGCGATTTCTTTGTAGCCGAGTTTCTTAGCGTGGTCTGTGAACGGATCCGCTAAAGCTCCCGCGGCAATTCGGCCGGACTGAATCCCTCCCATGATTCCCGGATAGTCCTCGAGCTGTACGAACGCGACGTCTTTGTCGGGCTGCAGACCGAACTTCTGCAGGGCAAAACGGGCCGAGATATCGGTGTTGGAGCCATAGCGCGTTATGCCAATGGCTTTCCCTTTCAGCTCCTCCATTCGGGAAACCTTCCCCATCAGAACGATTGGAGTCGTGTTGAGCGCGACCGCGATAATGGAAAAATCTGCGCCGCCTACGGCTGCGGCAATCACACCCGGACCACCGGTCTGGGCAATATGCAGCTCGCCTGCCAATAGCGCCTGAGCCATGGTAGAGCCGCTCCGAATATAGGCGATCTCGGCCTTAAGACCGTTCTTCTCAAACAGCCCTGCCTCCCGCGCGACCCACAACACCGCATGCGGTCCGGAAATCGCGCTGTAGCCGGAAGCGATGCCGGTCAGCCCTTGGGCAAACACAGTCGTCTGGAACCACAGCAGAGCTAAAAGAGCCGCGACTGGTTTTGCCATAGTGTCTTCCCCCGCTTGATTCGTTGAAAACGGCAGATAAATGGGTAATCATAACGAGACTAACCCTGCGGTCATCCGGCTGTCAAGCCGAAGGAGGAACGATGCTTCAAGTCAAGGCGATTAGAACGGTTGCCCTGAACGCGGCGGACCTCTCCCGGGCGGAAAAATTCTATACCGGGGTGTTGGGAGGAGAAATCATAAGGAGAATCGATCCGAGCGAGGAGCAGCTCAAACGCGGCCGCGTTAAAGAAGTAGATGTTCAGCTCGGGAATTTTCAGGTTCACCTCTTTGACGCCTCACAAGGTCCACGACCGGGAATTCCACACCACGCCGTCATGATCCCATGGAAGGAAAAAAATCAGCTACTGCGAGAGTTGGAAAATTCGGGAACGAGAGTCGAAAACACCCGCGATCACCCGGACGGCAAAGGGTACTCCCTTTATGTCAAGGATCCCGACGGCAATCTCTGGGAGCTCTGGGCGGCGTCATCATGATTACGATTAGCTATTCTGGCCTTTATAACGAATTAGGAGTTTTAATGGCAGCAGACTACAGGAAGGATAAGGACGGAGATACGTGGCACTTTTGCAGTAACTGCTCGAGCTGGCCCACTGTAAATTATCACGAGCAGAGACTCCCCCCGATGACAGGAGACTTGTGCAATGAATGCAAGGCAAAACGGCGTGAAGGAAATTGCCGCTAAACGTCCTCCGCTGAAACGGTCCGAAACTTAAAAATAGCCTGCTCTCCGGCGAAGTAAAGCACGTCGATAGAATCAGAATAATTTATCTCTTTCTCAAAGGCGAACTCATCAAAACATGCCAGGCACACCACCCTCTTTCGGTAGCGCGTCGGAACGACCTTTTCCCACACGCTGTCGGAAATATGGTAGTCAAACTTATCTATACAGCCACAGACAGCGCAAGTCATGTCGGTTCAAGCCTCCAAAGATGAATATTTTCTCGCTATCGAGCTTCACACTGGGAGCGTCGTCGGTACTTAAAATTCGCAATCGCTATGCCAAAGGCGAAAAATCCAAGGAATCGCAAACGTTAGGCTTAAGACCCGATATGTGATTCTGCTGATTTGGACCGAAAATTCCCTACAAGTTCCAGCTTTGACCTACGTTCTGGAAGAAAAAGGCCGGAGCGGTTGCGCTAGCCTCCTTTTTCTTGCTAAAGATCGCGGTGCGTGGAAGGGAGATCAAGATGAGAAGCTTCATGCGAACGTTTGCGCTATTGGGACTGCTGCTAGTGGTGGGTCAAGGTTGCGGGAAGGATGAAAAGAGTTCGGCCGAGCGGGATGCTGAGGTCCAAAAGGCGCTGCAGCAGGGCGCGCAAAAAGAACGGCAGATGTATGAGGGCATGCAGAAAGGCGTCGAGGATTTAGAGAAGAAAGCCCAAGAAAAGAAAGAAAGCCCCAAGTAGATCTTACTTTGACAGGGCAGGGCTGGCTGTGGGGGCTGACTTCGCGCGGAATCCAGAATCCGAGTCAAAATTGCCTACGCACCAGGATCTCTTCCATTATCTGTCTCGCAACATTCCCCAGCTCATCGGCCTTTTCGGGCGGAACCAGCAAGACGGGAACGCCCTTTTGCTCCAGTTGCGAAACTTCTTCGTAAATTGATTTGACCTCTTTGTGAACCGGGATGCGGCCAGTGCTGGCAAGAGTCCTGGCGCCGTCGGCGGATAAGATAAAATCGCTAAACAATGCCGCCGCGTGCGGGTGCGGGGCGTTGCGGGCGATGCCAGCCATGCTGCCGATCGAGCCCGGCGTCGGGTTAGGAAAACTCATTGCGATGGGACATTTTCCCTCATGCCTGGTTTGCGCCACGCGGTAAGCATAGAGTTCTACGCCGATTTTAAATTCGCCGGCGCAGAGGAGCTGGATCTGCAGATTATGCCCGCGCCGCACGACGGCGCCATTCTGCATGAGTCTCCTGACAAACTCGCGCGTCTTTTTTTCTCCCCAAGCCACCAGCCATCCCACAAGCACCCTTTCCGGTTCTAGATCAATCGAGAGATCTCCTTTCCATTTAGGATTTAGAAGATCGGGATAGTCCCTGGGGCTCTCTTCAGGCCTGACCAGGTTGGTATTGTAGGCGATGACCGCGATATTGATATGGTTACTATGCCAGTATCCCTCTTCGTCGGAAAACGTTTTCGCATACGACTGTAATTCGGGAGACCGATAGGGCGCCCGGACTCCCGCCCTCTTTATCTGGAGCCCTGCCTCAAAGGGAACTGAGATCACATCGGCATCGAGCTTCCCGGAGCGATGCTCGATCAGGAGCCGGCTGACAAAGCGGGCGCCGCTGCCGCGCCCGAACTCGGCTTTGATAAAGGGATATTTTCTCATGAAGCTGTCGGTATAACTCTTCAGGAGATCGATATTCTCGTTGGAATAGAATTTTAAGCCGGCGTCGCGCTTGGCCCCCTCTTCCAACCGCTTTTGCCTCTCTCCCGGAGCGAGCCTGTTGATTTCAGCCAGACGTTCTTCCACTGAGGCCGCCAGGACCGACGCGGCATTCAACCCCAAAGCAAGATAGACCAGCAATTTGAAAACCATGCCCGTCAAGTTTTTCATGCTGACTCAATACGCGGGGACCGCTGTTTCTGAAAGGCGGAGCCTCATCAGCGCTTAACGCACAGCCTTTCATCTTCGTTGACAGCGGGAATTTACCCCCTGCTACAGAGATTGTTAAAGTGACAACAACCGCCGCTCGAGTGGAGTCAGTGTGGGCTCCGGCCATTTGGTTTCCACGGCCCCCGGTTTTCTTAGCCTGCCGAAATGCTGTGAAAATGTTGTGTAGTTAGTCGCCTCTTTTGAGAGACTTCCTCTTGAGAATCCGGCGTGCCTAATCAGATATCACGACTCGGGAACGGACAGCCATGGAGGCCCGCACGCTTACGAATGAAGAACCAAAGAAAGTTGTTGACAAAGACGTCCAGACGTCTTATCTTCGCTTAGTGGCATCACCAAATAAACCAAAAGACAGAATTCGGCGGCGGCCTGGCGTAGTTCGCGATGCAATCATGACCTTTTTGTCTAGGAAATCACACGGGGCAACGGTTTCTGAGATTGAAACCGGCGTGCGAGGACTTATCGGCTATGCGGCCTCTTCAAGTATACGTTCCTACCTTCGGTTGAATTCCGAGTCACTTTTTCATCGTGAAGATCGAGGCGTCTACGTCTTGCGGGAAACTTCTGCCGAGTACGGTCCAGATACGGGCAAAGATCTCCAGTCAAGGTCCTACACATTTGGCCGCGCAAGGCTTTTTGAAGCCGACTGCTTTAACTGGTTGCGATACCGTCACGAGCAATCCATTCACGCTGTAGTGACAGACCCTCCTTATGGGCTGGTCGAGTACACTTCTGACCAACAAGAGAAACTTCGAATAGGCAAAGGTGGTGTATGGCGAATACCGCCTGCCTTTGATGGGGTGAGGCGCTCGCCATTACCCCGCTTTACAGTTCTTTCTACGTATGATCTTGAGGAGCTTGCGCGGTTCTTTTGTGAGTGGGGCCGTGCCTTGCTTCCGACGCTCGTCCCCGGTGCGAACGTCGTAGTTGCGAGCAACCCTCTCTTATCTTACGTCGTTTCAGGAGCACTGGCACGGGCCGGTTTAGAAAGACGAGGGGAAATCGTACGTTTAGTAATGACTATGAGAGGCGGCGATAGGCCCAAGGCAGCACATGAGGAGTTCTCCGGCGTGAGTGTCCTGCCACGCTCGATGTGGGAGCCATGGCTTCTTTTTCGAAAGCCCATAGAAGGACGAGTGCAGGACAATTTGCGAAAATGGAAAACTGGGGGTTTCAGGCGACCATCAGGTGATCGGCCATTTGGTGATGTGATTCCATCAACTCCAACTCACAAATCCGAACGCGAACTAGCGCCTCATCCGAGCCTTAAGCCTCAAGCTTTTTTGCGGGCGTTAATTCGCGGCGTCCTTCCACTTGGCGAAGGAGTGATTTTGGATCCCTTCGCGGGCGCTGGTTCCGCATTGGCCGCCGCAGAAGCAGTCGGATACGAAAGCATCGGGATCGAGAAGGACTCGCGGTACTTTGAATTAGCATGTGATGCGATTCCGAAGCTGACTGCTTTCAAGAACGCCGGAAATCATCTCTTCGACCTGTAAATCCAGTTTTGACGTAGTTTCTCGATTCCCTCGCGGTGCAGTGTCGCTGTTCTTGTTCCCAGTTCGCCCCGCGGGTTCTTGCGAAAGTCAGCGATAGAAACACAGCCAAGATATACTTCTGTGAATGTCATGGGTTCTCTTTCGCGGGCGGGCTCCGATTCATTGTCTACCGTGTACACGAAAACGCACATCCACTGATCCCTCGCTCCGTGCGTATCAACTGCGCCGCCTCCTTTTCTAGTGGTCTTTATCTCAACGCCCTCCGAGCCCGCCTTGACACAGTTATCAGGGTACACTCCGCGGACCACGAGATCGGGATGGCCGTTAAAGTAGCAGTTCGGAGCAAGGGTTCTTGAATGCTTAGCCATGCTGACCGTCAGCATGTCCGACAAAAGACCAGACATGATCGCTGGCCGAAGCATATCGTCGAGCCGCTCAAGTCCTCGCTCTACAAGCCCGACATTAACATCGTGGAAAAAGTCGTACACGTCCTGCATGGCCATGGCAAAGTCGTTCAGGCGCAGCTGGAACGGGAGACGTGCGTTTGGATTGAATTTTGTCTGGTCGACGTGGTTTCGCTGAACTGCCATCGATATTAGTCTGAGATGCGAGTTATCGGGCGTAACCTTAATACAAATCACCGTAGGTAAACACAACCATAATACCTAAAGCGACACGGCGGTTTAAAAGCTATCCCTCGTGACAATCACCGCATCCACGGCCTTGCCGCCCTGCTCGAGGCAGATGAAAGGATTTACGTCGATCGATTCAATGAGTTCCCTGCCCGCAGCGGCGACCTCTGAAATCAAAACGATCGCGCGGGCGAGAGACTCCTGATCGATAGGCGCCGCGCCGCGAAATCCCGCAAGCAACGGATAACCTTTAATGCTGCGGATCATCTGATGCGCTTCCAGTAAATTGACGGGCGCCAGCCTGAGGGTAACGTCCCTATAAATCTCGACTGCAGTGCCGCCGAGACCAAACATCACAACAGGTCCGAATTGCGGATCGTTCTGCGATCCGATTATTGTTTCCACCCCTCCACGGAGCATTTCCTGGACCAGAAAGCCTCCGATCGCGGCTCCCGGACGGCACGCGCGAAACGCTGACTCGATCTCGCTGCAGGCGCTCCGCACTTCAACGGCACCGGCGAGATTGAGCTTTACCCCCGCGAGATCAGACTTATGCGTTACCTCCGGAGCGATGAGCTTGACGGCTACAGGATAGCCGATTTCTTCCGCGGCTTTAACGGCTTCGGAAGGAGTCCCGGCCAAAAGCGCTTTGGACAGAGGGAGGCCGCAATCGCGGAAAAAATCGTAGGCTTGCCATTCGTTAAGAATCTTGCGGCCGGCCAACTTCGCTCTTGCGCCAGCGCTCAACGGCGTCGCAACGAGGCGGCGATCTTCCTGTTGGTGACGGTAATCCTGAACGGCCTCGGCGAAATGACCCAAATGCTTCAGGGCTTGGACCGCATTCTCTGCGCCTTGCAAAAAAGGCAGACGGCAGCCCTCCTTGAACCGCCGGGCATACTCGTTGATGCTCTGGCTGATCATGGAAAACATGGCGATCGGCTTCGAGCTTTCCCGCGCGATTCCAGCGAGAGCGGTGAGATTGCTCTCCTTGTCCGGCCTCACGTTGCTCAGCGGCAGTTCTTCCTGAAGCGTTAGCGCGTCGACTTCGGGATCATTGAGAAGGAGGCCAACGCAGTTGAGGTAGGTCTCCTGGCTCGAAAGGCCTCCCCATCCGGCATCCAAAGGGTTGCCTACGGAAGCCCCGACGCCCAAGAGTTTTCCGAGGTCAGCTTCTGTGCTGGGCCTCAATTCCGACAATTCCAGCCCCACCTCTTTCGAGAGATCCGAGACTAACCCGCGAAGTCCTCCGGAAAATGTGACAAAGGCTGTCTTCTTTCCCTTCGGCAGCCGGTTAAGATTCAGGAAGAGTTCGGCGCAGTTCAGCAACTCATCGAGATCGTGCACTCTAAGGATCGCCTTCTCAATACAGACCGCGTCAAACACGCGATCGTCGCCCGCCAGAGCTCCGGTGTGAGCCAAGGCGGCGGCTCCTCCTTCGGCGGAGCGGCCGATTTTGAGCGCGATGATCGGCTTTCCGAGCGCCACCGCTTCCCGGGCCACCGTGAGAAACTTTTCGCCATTTCGTACCCCTTCAATGAAAGCTGCAATCACTTTGGTTTGATCATCCCGGAGAAAATGATGGAGATAATCCGAAATCTCCACATCGATCTCATTACCGCTGGTGACAAAATAACTCAGACCGATCCCCGAGCTGATGGCGGCCCGCACGAGACTGCCGAGAAGGCCGCCGCTTTGTGAGACGATCGCCAAACCCCCTTCGCGTATCTCGCCCAATCGAACGTCGGGAAAGAGCATGGCGCGCGACCGGGTTGAAACCAGACCCATGCAGTTGGGACCGCAGAAATGAACGCCTCGCTCTCGGGCATAGGCGCGTAAGAACTCCCTCCGTTTTAAGCCCTCCGGTTCTCTTCCTTCTCCAAACCCGCCGCTGTAAATCGTCGCATTGCGGAAAGCCGTTCGCCGGCTTTCTCGCAGCAACTCGACCACGCGCGCCGCCGGAATGATGATGATCGCGTGGTCCACAGTTTCGGGAAGCTCATCGAGATTGCGATAGCACTTCAGTCCCCAGACAGTTTCATAGCCGGGATTCACCGGATAGATGTTGCCCGCGTACCTAAAATGCTGCAGGTTCGACCACAGCCTTGCGGGCCAGCCGCTCTGTTTTGGAGAGGCGCCGACGATGGCGATAGATTGAGGATCGAGAAGCGAAGAGAGATCTTTGAAATCGGCCATGGCGATCGCTCACGCCTCCCGGCTGCACACGTCGAGCGCAAGCAGCGCAAAAACTTTCGCCACGTTGACGACGTCCTCAATGTTCTGATATTCGCGCCCGCCTGTTCGTGTGGAAGCATCCATCGGCCGTGGCCCGTAATTGATTGCTGGAATCCCAAAATGCGTTAGAACGCTCGCATCTGAGTCGATCGCGCTGTAAGTTTTCTCTGGGGTTGCGTTATGGACAAGCTGGTGCGCCTCTTGCGTGCCGCTCACCAGGGGATGTTCGGGGTCAATTTCCGCGCCCGGCTGGGTCAGATAAAAGTCGACGTCGAAGTCGAAATCCGGATCCTCCGCCCCGACTTCCTCTTTCACTTTGCGCAGAAGCTTTACGATCTCGCGCTTAAGTTCCGGCGGGGGCTGATTCGTTCGTATATCGAGATAGATGCTGCACGTTCCGGCCGGCCGCGCCAGCCTCCATGGCGCTCCTCCGTGGATGGCGGATATTCTCACGGCCGGTTTGGTTTTCATGTGCGGAGAGCGATTGTAGATCTTTTCCTGATAACCGGGAATCCACTGCTTGACCGCCGCGATGATTCGGAGCATCCGGTCAATCGAGCTCACCACCTCGCCCGCGTATACGGTGTTCGCGGTCACCCCATACGTTGAGATCTTCACCCATTGAGGCCCAAAGTGCCCCAATCGGATAACGCCGCCCGTCGGCTCTGCGACTACCGCCATGTCGGCTGTAACGCCATGGGTCACCAGGTAATGAGTGCCGCGGGTGTAACCCCGAAGCTTCGGCTCGCTGTAATCATCCACGGGAGCCATGATGATTTCTCCAATCACCCCTGCCGTGATCAGGTCACCGCGTAATTTTATGCCGGCTTTCTTTATTGCCTCCGCAGCCGAAACGAACGCGGCGATTCCCCCTTTCATGTTGGTCGCGCCCAACCCGTAAATTCTGCCGCCTTCCGTCACGGCCTCAGCGCCTGAGGAAGCGGTCGGCAAAAGTCCCCAGCCGCCGCGGAGACCCACCTTCTCTCTGCCGGTAAAGGTTGTATCGAGATGGCCGTTGAACATGAGGCTGAAGCCGGTGCCGTCGCCCTCGATAATCCCCACCGCGTTGTAGCGATCCTGGTCGGCTTCCTGCAAGAACGCCTTCAATCCCATGTTTTCGAACCTCTCCACCAAAAACCTGGCGATATTCCCTTCTTCCCCGGTAGGGCTGCCGATGTTCACGAGATCGACCAGCAGCTTCGCGATTGCCTGTTCGTCGATCTTATCCAGAACCGATCTTTGCGCGTCACTTGGCGTCACGAGTTCTTTCCTCCCGATTTCTGTAAAGATGATCCACGAATCCTTCCCGAATCAGACTATCCACAATGCTGTTGTCGAATATTTTTCCGCCGGCCGTTCTGGGTTGGCCTAACATTTCCAGTACCGTCTCCACTGCTGCCGGCTCGATCCTCGGAACCGGATCGAGATATCTGAGGACGTACTCATAGTGCGCCTCCGGTGACGCGCCTCTCTGTCTCATATACTTGGCCAGCACTCCCAAAGCCTGCGATTTCGCGGTTCTGAGCGCGGCGACGCCTTCGACAAAAGCCATCACGATCCGTTTCACGACGCCGGGAGATTTTCGGTAAAATTCGGCGCCCACGGTTAGAAAATCGGCGGAGAAAGGGATCTCCAGATCCGCGGCCGAAACCAATTTCCTGGCCTGTGGGTCCGGTTGCTGCGTCGATACCCGGGCTTCTGCCAAGCGTTTGCGAAACCCGATGTCCGCCTCGACAACGCCGCCAAACGGACGAATATTGACTTTGCCCTCCAGACCGATTTTCTTGAGCATCAGCCGGGCAATAAAGTCACCCGTGGAACCATAACGGGTTATGGCGAGGATTTTGCCCTGTAGTTGCTCAGGCCGGTTGATCTCCGGATGGACCCACAAAATCATCGTCGGCTTGCTCGTGTTTCTCGCCACGGCCACGATCGGAGCGCCCTTAAGAATCGCCGTGACAGCGGCGTTGCTCGCGCCAAGGGCGGCCTGGATGCTGTCTCCCACGAGAGCCTGAATAGTCAGGGCTCCGGAGCTGATATAGACAAGATCCGCCTTGAGGCCGTGTTTTTCGAAAGCGCCGGTCTCTTTCGCCATCCAGAGCCCCGCCATGTCGCCGCTGATCGAGGAATACCCGAAGGTGATGTTTTCCTGAGCTGCGATGCGGTTTGTGACTGCGCAAACGAACACAAAAGCGATAATTATTTTGATGAACATGGCGTTCCAGAGATTCTTTTTTCAAATGTGTGCATCAGTTCGTCATTCCTCCCAAAGGATGCTTCAAGTGTTCTCGAACGGCGTATTTCTCCCTCGCGTCATTCTCGCGAAAGCATGTCCTGAGCCGCGTCGAACGGCGATTCCCTCAGGGACACGCCTTCCGATCGCAGCCAAGCCCTACGGGATCGCAAATTGCAAATCTCAAATGGCAAATTTGAAATCTGAGATGTGTCATCTGAAATTCCTCGCCGAGCGAGGATACTCCACGCC
>JACQUW010000369.1 GCA_016210115.1 Deltaproteobacteria bacterium
CAGCGACCGTGCTATACAGACCTGTATATTTATAGTTAGACCTACGAATGCAACAGCATGAACATTGAAGACGCCGAACTTCTTATCATCCGCTGGATTCGCGAAAAGCCGCAAGCAGAGTACTCAAACTACGGGTACGATGTTTACCTCTCTAATGTGATCCGGTGGCATCTCCACGAATCTGGTGAACGAGATCGCCAGGCCGTCGAGCAGTCAATCCCGAACCTCTGGCCTACATTTGTTGCGGCTGCTTGGGAATTATGCCGTCGCGGGGTGATACGGCCAGGTGTTCGGCAGCTCCGTGAGCAATCAACAGACCAGGGCAGCGCCGGTGAGGGTTACTCCATCACTCCCTTTGGGGCACAGTGGGCCTCAGAATCAGATCGTGACGACTTTGTACCCACGGAGCCGCAACGATTCGCGCAAATGTTAGCTCCGTATATCGAGCGGTTCGGTCCTGGCTTCCACGAGCGTGCGCAAGAGGCAGTCCGGTGCTATGGCGCGCACGCATATCTTGCATGTTGCGCCATGTGCGGAGCGTCAGCCGAGTCTATCCTTCTCGCTGCGGCCATCGCCAAACGAGGCGAGGAGCAGGTCCTCAAAACCTATGCGTCAGCGGCAGGACGCAGTCGGGTTCAGACAGATCTGCTTGCGCACGTCTCCGAGTCACTTCGGCAAGAGTTCAGCAATCTCTCCATCCTGCTTCGGTATTGGCGCGATGAGGCTGCGCACGGCAAGCCATCGGGCATCGCAGATAACGAGGCGTATACTTCGTTGGCTCTGCTACTTCGGCTCGCGAAGTTCGTCCAGGAGAACTGGAAGGGTTTGGTATCCCATGAGGGCAGTGGGTGAGGGAGGCGAGAGAAAGTAAGGTTCACTGAGGGTCTAACCATTGGGTTGAGAAGGACGCAACGAATCGCGCCTCTCACCCAAAACGTTCGGCCAATCGGAAATTGGAAAGACAATGGCGGTGCCGGTCGGGGACGGTCTCTATAACATGCGCGAACAATATAGAAAGAGGGAGGATCACATGTCCCATGGAACGTCTGAGCAAGTCCTTGCATCGATAGTTGATGGAATAAACACGGGCAATCTCGACTCTCTCATGCCTCTTTATGAGTCACAGGCTGCTTTTGCGACTCAGCCTGGGAGCCTCAATCACGGCTTACCGAGGGGAGACTTTTAGGGTCAGGCTTGAATAGAAAATAGAATAGATGAATGAGATTAAACATCCCAGATTCATCACAAGCCTGCCTCTATTCTCGCCTTATGAAGCCGCTGGTTGTCATCGGCAAACAACTTCCTCACTGAGAAGATCTTCGCCTCGGCGACGACCTTGCTCCCGATAGCAGTTCGGCTCTTGCTTCGTTTCCGAAACTCTAGTGCCAGGCAGAGACGCCCTGCAGCAAACGCCCTTCCGTGCGGGAGCTGCGGGCACGTCGCGGAAACGAGGCCTACCCACGGATCGCCGAGCATTGTCGCCACGATGCAGAGATACGCGATCCTGGCACGGAGATCGATTCCGCAGTAATATGACTGGCCGTTTGGTTCAGAATCTCATGCGAATATCGATCAAGCGAAACGGACCGGATAAACATGGGGCGCGCCAGTTCGACGTTTAGACATGACGATTTCGTGCAACTCGGTTAGGCGAAAAGGCTTTTTATGCAAGGGAATAAATATCCGATTGCGGGGCTGGTACTCACCGCGATCGGAGTGATCGCAACTTATGATTTGTCGCTCCCGCGAGGCCAGAGAATTATTCCCGCCTCTCTCGGTGTTTTGATTTTCTTTGGGCCGGCCCTGCTGATTAGCGGGCTGGTGGTTTGTGGCAGACACTTTGCTGCGGAGAGCCCGCGGTCCTTCTATCGAATCCTATTGGCTTTAGGTGTCTTGATGGTCGTGCTCGGCGCTATTCCGTGGATTTACACGCCGTATCTGACCGGAGACCGCCCGGGTGGTGAGGCGGCGGGAATGTTGGGGACGATCCTCTTTATAACAGTAGGTCTGCCGGGATTGTTTGTGACCGTGATCGCAATAAGAGGTATGAGAAGAGAGCCGTGAGCCCCGGGTCCAAACCGCCGTACAAATCGTAACCACGTAAAATCGACCGTCCAGATAGCTATTTATTTAATGTTGACTTCCCGCCAAGGTGAGATAGAGGTGGCGAGGTACGCTCGATTCTGACTTCCGACCACTGAATTCGTACGGTTATCGATCGCAAAAGGGAGAGATTGAATGGCCCTGGTCGTTGTTGAAAAAAGTGTCGGCAGGAACGGGAAAAACCTCGCCCCGGATGTTGTAAAGATCGGCGCCGCGTTGGTGGCAGTCGGGCCCGGCCGCGGCGGCAGGGAGGGAGAAAAGGCTCGGGACTCTTTTCCTTGATGAAAAGCCGCCCATCGCTCACTCTGAAATGGGACATGAGAATCCGCGCTGATAGTCCTTCAAGATGCTGGCTCGTATCTGCCTTCTGCGTTGTTGCGTTGTCGCTTTTTGCTGCGCAGTGCGCTCCTGTCCTGAAGGGCGCGTTCACATGTGAAGGTATCCAGATTCTTTCGGAGCAGCTGACGGTTACCGAAGCCGAAGAGTACTGTCGCTATGCTGTTCGCGAGCGGAAGAAGGTGGAAGAGTTTTGGGGCGGCACTTGGAACGAACCCATTCGGATCAACGTCAGTAGTTCTTACCGGATCACCAGAGCCCTTGTGCCGGGCCATTTCGGAAATAGGGGTTTTATGGAGATGCCGTTGCGGAGGGCGCGGGATAACACCGGCGGACTCTTGCACGAGATCGTCCACATTTACGCGCCCAACAACAATCGCTTTCTTGCAGAAGGGTTGGCAGTCTACCTTCATACCAAACTGGGCGGGAATCCCGCCTTTCCCAACTTTGGAGAGGACTTGCAGCGTTCGGCTGCCCGCCGCCTCTCGGCAGTAAAATCCTTGGAGTCATTGAACGGTGTGCGTACGCCCCGGCCGTTAAGCACTGTCATGGAGGAAGAGACCGCTTATGTCGTGGCGGGGTCATTCGTGGCGTTCTTAATCGAAAGATATGGGTTGACACTCTTCCGCAGCTTATACGAGACGGAAGACTACGAGAAAGTTTACGGGAAGGCCCTCAACACTCTTGAAAACGAATGGCGCTTGAGCCTTCGGAAACCGTAGCGCGCGCAGTTAGACTTTCTGAGCCTAACGTTGCGCTTCAGAACCGATCGCTTAACAGCGCCGGCTGAGTTTCGCGTCAAGGAGAAGGGACATGCCCCTGGCGTTTTCAACAGCCTGTTGATACCCGACGCCGCCGGCGGCGATTCTGTCGAAGCTCCGCTACTCATAGCCATTAGGGATAAGCCGCTATATGGTCGAGCGACAAACAACACTTTTACTGCTAGCCGCCATCTCAATCAGCCTCACATGGGCATGCGCGGCGCAAGAGACATCCAGCGGGATTGCTTCACGGATATCCGGCGGCGCGTATGGCAAATCAAAAATCGTCAAACGGATTGAGATAATTCAGGACCAAGGGGCGCGGCCCCGTTTTTCGCCGGACGGACAGCGCATTGTTTTTGATCGCAGGAATCGCGATGGTTTCTCGGATATCTATCTCAGCAGCCTGGAAGGAGAGATCGTACGTGACCTCACGAAAAACAAGAGGGGAATCGGCCAGCGCAACAACGGAAACGCCATCTTCCATCCTTCAGGCAGATACATGGTCTTCATATCGGAAGTCGAGGACCACGCTCAGAAAGAGATGAAGGTACTCGGTGACCCAGGCCTTGGCTTATTCTGCAATCTGTAGGCGACTGATCTCACAGGAAGTCAGTTCTGGCAGCTCAGCAGTATCCCCATCAAGAAGAGCTTCCGTGATCGAACGCCCGTCATGGGAAGCGTCAATCCCGTCTTCTCACATGACGGCAAGACTCTCGTCTGGACTGAGCGCTATGACAAAGGCGGGCATCACAACTGGGGCAGATGGCGGCTGAAGGCGGCAGATTTTGTGCTTAAGGATGCCGTACCCCATCTCGAAAGGATCCGAGATCTCGTTCGCCCTGAGGCCTTCCATGAAAAGGCAAACTACGTCACGGCAATGGGCTTCTTTCCGGGAGATCGGCGGCTTCTCATAGCGGGGCAACCTGGACGGTCAGCACGAATACGGTATGGATCTCTACATCTTCGATTTGAGGAGCGGCGATTTGAAGAATCTTCTAAATTCGCCGCACAGCTGGGAAGAAGGCGCCACGATCACACCTGACGGGAAATCAATCGTCTACATGAGCAATACCGCTTCGTCGTTCAACCTCGACTTCAACAATCCTAACTGGAGTGCCCAACCGACAGAACGCGGCTACTGGCTCCTTAAGGTAGGCAGTGGAAAACCAGAGCGGCTCACATTCTTCAACGATAAGGCCGCGCCCGAGTTCATCGGCAAACGAGTCATCGTGGCGGCACTCGACATCAGTCCGGACGGGCGTCACCTGGTCGGCACTCTGGGTGTGGACTACGGCAACGAGAAGAAGGCAAACGTTCAGCTCAAAGTCATTCTGATCGAGTTCGCGCAAGCTTTAGACAAGTGGAACGATTGAGCCCACCGTTCTGCCGCCATGGATCGGCAGCGTATGCAGATAGGGTTCACTGCGCTTGCTGATGTCCAACAACCGTTGCTTGCTGACGCTGGAGTGCTCGCGGCGTCAGACCGAATGGTCGCCGCCATCGACCGGCCATTGGCAAACTGCCGGGCATCGCCCATGGCGGTGACCATCGCGGTGGCCGCGTTAAACCCCACATCGTGCGAGAGTGCGTCGCCTGTGCGGCTTGCCCGCACCGGTGACGGCTCGCCGTAGCCGTGGGAATTTACAGCTCCCTACGGCGCCCGGAATATTTCTTTGAACTGCGCCACGGTCTCTTTGTAGTTTTTGATCAGCTCTTCAGGGCGCGCCGGATAGAGCGTCAAACCTTCCACAATACTCGGCATGCCCTGAGAAGCGTCGGGTCGCGCTGGGACTCTGCGAAAACTTCTCTGAAGGATTTGCTGCCCCTCCCTGGATAGAGCAAAATCTACAAACAGCTTGGCCGCATTAGGATGGGGCGGGTTTGCGGGTACCGAGATCGCGTTGAATGCCGTGATGGTCGGCCCCTTAAATCTCACCCAATCTATAGGCGCGCCCTTCCTCTGTTTCTCATCCTCAACGTCATTGCCGTACAACACCACGGAAATAGGTATTTCTCCCGAGATGACCAATTGCGTGAGCAGACTATGCCCGTGTCGCATCTGTAAATCCTGAGTGGCGAGTCTCCTCATGAAATCCATGCCCTTCTCCCTGCCCATGATCTTCAACAGGTGGAAGAACCACTGATACTGTTCCGCCTCCAACCCGATCTTGCCCTTCCATTTCACGTTTAAAAGGTCCTCATAGCTCCTCGGCGCCTCCTTCCGAGGAACAATGTTTGTGTTGTAACCGATTACGTAGGGAAGGAGATAAAAGGCGGTCCAATGGCCTTCGAGATCTTTGAACCCGTCCGGGTAGGCGCTGCTTTCCGGAGAGACATATTTTTGCAGAAGCCCCTGCTCCTTCAGTTGGAAAATTTGGATGACGCTGGTCTGAAAAACATCGGCTCTGTAGGTTTTGGCTCGAGCCTCTGTCAAATATTTCGTCAGGACCTTCTCCCCGCTTGAGCGGAATATCTCCGGCTTTATGAACGGATATTTCTTGACGAATTCCTGGGCGAATACGGTCGCCTGATCAAGATTCATTCCCGTGTAGTAAACGACCTGCCCCTCCTTTTTCGCCCCTTCGATGATATCCATGGACTGAGCCAGAGCTTTGAGGCTGATACCTAAGCTAAAAAAAACGAGGATCAGAGAGCAAACTACACGCGCCCGCAGGGATTTGGATAGCATAGCGCCTCCCTTCTGTTTGGACCGAAAATCAATTTCTCGTATATCTCCAAGTTATGCCTGGGACTCGACTGCGCGAATCACGCCAATGCCATTCAGCCGATTGACGACCGTGCCATAGGGCGCCGACAGCCGCTCGATACGGCCCAAAATGCCAGCTCCGAGCTCGGCGCCGGCCAGCAGAGGCCGGCCCCGTTGCGAACGCGGCCGGCCGAACCCGAGATCGACCGGGTAAAGCCTGATCTCTTCGAGCAATCGGTTATTGAATTTGCAGACCACAAGCACGCTTTGCCAGGATTCAGGCGTCGCCGGATGACCTTTGGTGTCGTTGCCAGTACGTATGTCAAAGAAGTCGGACGGAGTTCCGTAGGGATCGAGACCGAACCGCTCAAAGTGGTGCGCCGGAACCTGGCGGAGGGTTTCGTTTTGAAAAATAAAGTTGCCGAGACTGTAGAATATCGGCTTACCCCGGTAGAGTTCCACACCCAGCGGTACGTGAGGGCCATGGCACGCAAAGACATCTGCCCCGGCCTCTATGCATCCGTGGGCGAACTCGACAACAAAATCGGGCTGTTCCTCTATATCGACCCGGCGTTTTGCCTCAAGCCAACTCCGCCCCACCATATCCTGATTATGGAGGCTCACGATCACCCAATCCGCCTGGCGGCGCGCCTCACGGATCTGTCGCAGGTTCTCCTCTACGTCCCGGTCATCGCATCTGGTCCGAATATCAAACGTTTCTCCCAGCTCGTAACGATCTCCCCGGAACTCGTACGTTCTCTCGTCGACAGCCCGCAGCTCCGACGGAGCGCGAAAGCCGTGATCCACAACCCGTTGCCTCTCACGTTCAAGCCCGAGTGACGCGCCGATTCGCCGGAGCGCGGCGAAGGCCTCCGAATCGACGACAAAAGTGGATTGGAACCCCAGGGCATTTACTCCGGGCTTGCCCCGAAAGTCCACCCTTTGATGGGCCGCGCGGCTATTGGAGGCGGGTAAATGGGCCGTAACAGCCACGAGAGCCACTCTCCCATTCGGGGTCTCCAGGTATGCCGGGCTGCTTGCCTCGCGCAGATTCTGTCCGGTCCCCGCATGAACGATGCCCGCTGCATCAAGATAGCGGTTCTGAAGCAGTAATCCCTCCTCCCCGAAATTAAGAGAATGACTGTTGGCGCAGCTCACCATGTTAAATCCGAACCACTTCAGGTCTTCGAGCAGTTCCGGCTCGGTGACCATGTGCGTCCCGGTGCGAATTCCGGGGAACCCCTCATTGTACCGGACGACCGTGCTCTCCAGGTTCGCGAAGCGCGCGTCCGAATCGCGCAGCAGATCGCGCAGCGCCAGAAATTCGGGCTCGCGGTAGACGGCCAGGGGGCGGGACGGCATGATATCCCCGCAGAAGGCCATGGTGACATTTCCTTTTTCCGCTTCGTAACTCATCGGAACCTTCGCCTGAACTCAAGCCTTCGACGCATACAGCTCGTCGATAAATCCTGAATCGTCTATTTCCCGCATCCAGTGAGTATCCCAGACTGACAGAGGATTTAGCTCGTTCAAGTTCGGAATCTCTGGATGGAGATAAACCGCTTGAGCGTGTATATGATAGATCGCCAGCGCGGTAGGATAAGGCTTGCTTTCCAGAATTTGGATCTGCCTTTCAAACGCGTAGCGAAAGTCTCTATCATCGGCTTTGTCTTGTTTTTCGCGGGTCAGGATCGAGATGGATTCCTCCGGATGCGTCTTCACAAACCAGATCCCGTAGATCATCGCCTTGATGAGTTTCTCAATGGCTTCGGGGCGCGTCTTTAAGAATTGCGGCATCATCGTCAAAGTGGCTCCCATGATGTTCGGAAAGAGACGCGTTTCTTCCAGCGGAGGAAAACCGGCTTCTTCGGCGTGCAGATCGAACGGGGGCTGCAAAAACGCCGCGTCCACCTTGTCGTTCAGGAGCTGATCCAGCATCCCCTGATAAACAGTTCCTCGAGCGGGGCTTCTGACGAACTCGACTTCTCCATCCTCTACTCTGATTCCCTCCAACGCGAGCAAACGCCAAACGGTGGAGCGGGGATGATAGCCCTGCACGGCTATTCGCTTTCCCCTAAGGTCTTTGAGGGACTTGATGGGGGGCCTTGCGCAAAGGACATCCGGGCACTGGTTGGAGATACTCGCCACGCAGACGTATCTCACGGATCCTTTTTTGGCCCGGGCCACATAGGGAATGTGGTGGTAACCGAAAATGAAGTCGAGTTTTCCCTCCATCAGTTGCCGGTCGAGACTGTCGTGATCCATCTCGCCGGAGGGAATGTAACGAGCCTCGAGATCGAGGCCGAACTTGGACCAGATTTCCTTCTCTCTCATGATGGTCAACAATATGTCATGGGTTTTCGACCTTTGGCAGGCGACGATTTTTTCCATCCTTCCCTCCTCCATCAGTAAAATTTGTATACGGCGAATGATGACTGCACACCACAGAGCCCTTTTCAACTCTGCGGAGCCAGCAGTTTAGTCAACTCTCTTACATTGCCCAAGCTTTCCAGGTTGCGAACACAACGCATCAGCCTTTCGCCTTGTGCCTCAGGGATGATGCCTTTGATGTTCCCGAAAAACTTCTCCAACACCTCGGGTTCAGTCAGCGGATTTTGCGGATGCCCCTTTTGAATTCTGGCGATGTACTGAAATCGTCTCCCGTCGTTGAGCTCAATGGCGACAGGGCAGTATTCCCCCTGCTCCGGAATCGTCTCATCGACGATTACATCGACCAGTTTTAGCGCCTTTTGAACGTTCGGTTCCTTCGCCTTGGCATCGGAAAAGCTCTCTCTTTCCAGCCGCCCGTCCAACAGGGCTACAGCGCAAACGTAGTTGATCGTGAACTTACCTTGAAGACCCGATTCCACTGTGGGTCGATAGTGACGTTTATATCGGAGCGGGTTGACGCGCAGCTCGATGATTTTTACGTCCTCGCAACGAATGTTGTGCTCTCGTATCAGGTGAAGCGTGGCATCCGCAGCAAGAAACTGCGGCGCGCTGCAAGGATGGAGTTTTAACGATAACCCCGGCGACTCCAGGTAGTACGGCTCTCCCAGATGGCGGACCATCTCTTGGTAGTCGCATCGGTTTTCGCCGAAAAAGCTATCGCAAAAACCGCGCGAACTCTCGAGGATCGCCGGGTCTGCCGTAAAGCCCCTTTCGGCCAGCAGAACAGCCTCAACTCCGTTTCGGGCTGCGTTGCCCGCGTGAAACGGCTTGACCATGGAGCCCTGCTGCCGGTGCAGGCCGCTGGCTCCCGACGCCGCGATCCCGAAAGCCGCCCTGATCTTATCTGCGCCGAGTCTTTTCATGCTTGCTGCTGCCGCCATTGATCCCATGCTTCCATGGATGGGCGTGCTATGAAAACCACGGCTGTGAATGTCTGTGGGACAGCCGGCGGCAATTCGGGCGGCGACCTCGATTCCAACCGCATACGCCGTCAGAAAATCCTCCCCTGATGCTCCGATTGCTTCTCCCACCGAGAGTGACGACGATACGACCATGCAACTCGGGTGGCCTACGCGGCCGACCGCATCCCAATCGTCGTAGTCGATCGCATGAGCAAGAAGCCCGTTGGTGAAGGCGCCAGCCGGGAGCGACGCTTTCACGCCCGAGCCCCAAACTGTGACCTCGGGAGGTCCGCCCATATACTTACAATATTCCAGAGCAATGCCGGCGACGGGATGCTCATATCCGGCGAGCGCAACGCCGAATGTGTCCAGGATATGAAGCTTGGCGTTGGCAATCGCAACTTCGGAAATCGCGTCGTATCGGGCATTCGCGATAAACGCGGAAAGTATTTGGGTCACGGGTGGCGTCATATCGCTGGTCTTTATATGCCGAGGTTACCCGGCGAAGCAAGCGAAAAAATTGTCTTCAGCGGGGCTCGCATGCTCCACTCCCTTCTGATCTCTGTTCTGTATTGCCAATAGCCATGTTGGTGTCGTAATGTGCGTATGACTGATCCCCGTCACCGAGGACAAAGCAGGGATATCGGATGAAGCAAATGGCTATTCGTTCCGGGAACCGGATGATTGCCGAAGGGGCTATCGCCGCCGGCTGCCGGTTTTTCAGCGGCTATCCGATAACGCCGGCATCGGAGATCTACGAGCTGATGACGGAACGACTGACGCAGCGTGGAGACATTGCTATCGGCGCTCCTGATGAAATCACCGCGCTTTGCTACGCGGTCGGTGTTTCGCAAAGAGGTTTCAAGGTGATGACGGCAACCTCGGGCCCCGGCTTTTGCCTTATGACCGAAACGATTCAGTACGCCGCCATAACGGAATCGCCGGTCGTTATCGCTCTGGTGCAGAGGCTCGGGCCAAGCACGGGAGGGGCGACACAGGGGGCTCAGGGAGATATTCTTCTCGCGGGATTTGTCGGTTCCGGCTATGTCATCCCGGTTTTCTATCCCAGTAACCCCATCGAGTGCTACGAGGTGACGGTTCACGCTTTCAATTGGGCGGAGCGCTTGCGCACACCGGTGATCTTGCTGTCCGATAAGGAAGTCGCGATGACGTTTGAAAGCATTGACCTCTCAGAGTTAAAGACAATTCAGCCTGTCGATAGAAAGCTTTTCGAGCCGACGAATACACCGGGGCAGTGTGGGTTCGTACCTTATTTTTTCCAGAACCCTGAAGAGGTGCCGGATTTCTCTCCCGTAGGTGGAAAATATAAGGTTACGATCACCGGATCGGCCCATAATAAGTTCGGACAACTCAGGAAAAACGATCCGGAAACGCTCGAGCTTCTCGCTCACTTGCAGAAGAAAATCGAGAGTCGAGCCATGGAG
Source organism: Deltaproteobacteria bacterium (assembly GCA_016210115.1). Taxonomy (GTDB): domain Bacteria; phylum Desulfobacterota; class Binatia; order UBA9968; family UBA9968; genus JACQUW01. The sequence continues at coordinate 10,709 of JACQUW010000369.1, forward strand.
CTGACGATGGTGAAATCGGACATTGAACCGGGAGCCGAAACCCTGATCATCAGCTTTGGCATCACGGCCCGTGCCGCTCTAGAAGCGATGGGAATGGCGCGAAGCCGGGGACAAAAAGTCTCCCTGCTTCAGCTCCTGACCCTCTTTCCGATTCCCGAGCGCAAGATCGCGAGTTCTCTTAATAACACGAAGCGAGTGGTCGTGGCGGAGGAAAACCTCACAGGTGTATATCTCAGCCTTATCAAACATCTCCTTGCCGGCAGAGAGATCATCGGAGTCAATAAGATCGGAAGGATGATCACCCCGGCCGAGATTTTATCGGCCGCGGGCGGCCCGAGCGAATGAAGGCCGGCGAATTTTTCACACCGGGGGCCATGGGAACCATCGAAGCACGCTCTACCTATTTTGTAGATAACCCGCAGTTTCCTTACTGCAAAGGGTGCGGTCACACGCAGATTCTTCGCGCGCTCGATCAAGCACTGGTTAAGCTGCGCTTGGATCCGGCGGAGATTGAGGTCACTACGGACATCGGGTGCGTGGGTTTGGCCGATGCCCTCTTCAAAAATGCCCACACTGTTCATACCACACATGGGCGGTCGACGGCGTTCGCCGCCGGGACTATCATTGCGGATAGAATCCTTGGCAAGGGAAAACTCAAGGCAATCGTGATGATCGGCGACGGCGGCGCGATGATCGGTCTCCTCCATCTCGTGCAAGCCGCACAGATGAACGTGGATCTAACGGTTTTGCTCCACAATAACTTTGTCTTCGCCATGACCGGCGGCCAAAGCTCGGCGTTTTCACCGCTGGGATTCGTGACAACCACAATGCCCCGGGGCGGCATCGTACCACCGCTCGATATTTGCGAGACGGTTCAAAGCTGCGGCGCCGGATTTGTGGCGCGAAAATTTGCCACTGATCGCGATCTGCCGGCGACCATCGCCGAGGCGATCACTTATCCGGGCTTTGCGTTGCTTGAAGTGATCGGACTCTGCCCGGTTTATGCAACCCGGCTCAATAAGCTAAGCGGCAGCGGGTTGAAGCAGATCGTAGAGAGTCAAGGCCGCCGAACAGGCGTCCTCTTTCGCCGGGATAATCGAAAAGAGTTCACTCTTGTATACAGGGAGAAATTTCCGCCCAGAGATGTCCCTACTGCTGAGAGCTTCATTACCGTAAACTTCAGCCATAACTTGACGAAGCCAGTCGGTCTCATCATCACAGGAACTTCCGGCGAACGGGTGCAATCATCGGCCAAGCTTTTGTGTCAGGCGGCGGTCATGTCCGGTCTTCAGACGACGCAGAAAAACGACAATCCGGTAACTCAAGGGACAGGCTTTTCCCTGTCTGAAGTCTGCTTAAGCCCAAGACCCATCCTCTATCTTCGTCGCTAACGAAAATTGATCCAGTTGTACTAATTAAAGTTGAGCCGGGAGTGCAGGCAGGATTTTTTGTTGGACAACAGAGTGATAGTTGGTATCGCGAACACCGTGGAGATAGCAGCCCTAC
>JACQUW010000374.1 GCA_016210115.1 Deltaproteobacteria bacterium
ATCCCCGTCGTAGGGCTGCTATCTCCACGGTGTTCGCGATACCAACTATCACTCTGTTGTCCAACAAAAAATCCTGCCTGCACTCCCGGCTCAACTTTAATTAGTACAACTGGATCAATTTTCGTTAGCGACGAAGTGGGGCGTTGATGGGTCCATCATGACGGCTGATTTTATTCCACGTGCCAAAAAGCTCGGACTGAACGTCCTAGTGGACCTGGCCGAGTCGAATATCGAGTATCCCTTTCTCGCCTTCAGCATGATGGCCTCCACCATTCGACAGAATCCCACGATCGTTAAAGCCGTGATCAGGAGCATCTCTGAGGGGATTCGTTTATTCCAGACGGATCGCAATGCCGCAAAGGCCGCCATCAAAGAGGCTCTCAGGACGAATGATGCCGAAACCCTGGAGTTTGTTGCTACACGAAGCGCAAAGGTTCTGGAGCGTAAACCCTTTCCGACAAAGGGCGGAATCCAGACTGTCCTGGATGAATTAAGCGAGGCAGAGCCTGCGGCCAAAGCTGGCAAGTTTGAAGATTTTGTCGACCTAAGGGCGTTAAAAGAGCTGGAGCAGGAAGGATTTTTTGGCAGGTAAGATCAACGCTTGAGTTTTGAGCCGCGAATTTTTTCCGTTTCACCCGCATCTACCTGTAGTGTCCCGCCCTCTATAAAAGCGACTTTATAAATCTGCCTCGCCTTTTCCACGCTGACTAATCCTTCGAGCACGTCCTGACGCACGCGTTCGGGTTCTCTAGCTGCTGGATTTTCGAATCCTCCTCCGCTCGAGCATTGAATTCTCAGGACATCGTTTTTCCCCAGCTCCCTCGGATCGTTTCGAGCCGCCAAAGTCACCGACCTCCCTTCAAGCCCGACGAACTCCGGCCAGCGCCCGGCAGCTAAGACTTGCATCACATCGGTTCCTTCTTTAATCTCGACCTTCGCCCTGCTCCCATCCAGCCCGCCCGCCAATCCCTTGTCGCGGACCGAAGATCCCACCATAAAACCGCGCAGCGTCAAAGCGCCTCGACCATGGACCTTCAGAACCGTATCAGCGCCAAAACCGCTGCGAAATTTTCCTGCGCCCTCTCCGTCCGTTCGAAGCGCTCTCTTTACGTAAAGCACCGGATAACGCTCTTCCGTTTGCTCGACGTTCGGCACCGATGCATTCGTCGAGCCCGCGATGTTGGAGACGTCGATACCGTCTTTAGTGGCCCTTGCGCCACCTCCGAGCATATGAGTCTCAGGTATGCTTGTAAAGGACCACTTTCCTCGTTTGTCCCGAGCCGAAAGATTGAGGTTCACATGGGTTGAGGGCCAGCTTGCGGTGGCCTTCAAATTCAGAGGCGAATTCAGCATCGCCTGGCTAAGAACCCCCAGCGCGAGCGATTGCGCCTTTCTCCCTCCAATAACGGACGCTCCGGCACAAGGCACCGGAGGTCGACAATTCAGAACGGTCCCTTCCGGAATCGTAATCTTAATGGGGCGAAAGCACCCTTCATTGGCCTCGATATCCGGAAGCAAAAGGCAGATGATGATGTTGTGGATGTTCGCAACGCTGCACGCGAGAGTCGAATTAATGAAGCTCGGAGCCTGAGGATCCGTGCCCGTAAAATCGAAATGCAAAGCATCTCCTGCCACCTGAAGGGAGCATCTAAGCTGGTACACAGCGTCGTAATCAATAAAATCCTCATAGCAATAGGCGCCATCGGGAAGCAGCTGAATTTTTTCTCTGGTTTTCTGCTCGGAAAACGCGATGATTTCATCGTAGCAAGCCTTCAGCGGCTCTATGCCGTAGCGCTCCGCAAGCTCAACCATGCGCGTCTTGGCGATATGGTTCGCCGCAATTTGAGCTTTGAGGTCGATGGCCTGGGTCTCTGGCAGGCGAACGTTTTTTAAAAACAGGTTAAACACGTCCCGCCGGATCTCCCCGCCCTGAATGAGCTTCATCGGAGGGATCACCAGCCCCTCTTGCCAGCAATCTTCAGCGTCATAAAAGACACCTGGGGATTTTCCGCCAATGTCCGGGTGATGAGTGGCGCACGCGGTCCAGCCGATAAGCTCGCCCCTGTAATGGACGGGCGCGATGACCGCGATATCAAAGACATGAAGCGCGCCGCTGTACGGATCGTTTGTTATGAACATGTCGTCAGGACCGATATTGGGCCCAAACTCCTGGACGCACGACTGCAACATGTAGCTGAGGGTCGTTCCATGACGGGGCATCCAGGAGGAATAGACGAGAGTCAGTCCCCGGTGGTCGGCGATATTGAAACCGAGATCCTTTGAATGAACAACGATCGGCGAGGACGCGGTCTTTACCAGCGTAATGCCGCCTTCTTTGGCAATTTCCACCAGGCGATTCTGAACGATTTCAACGGTTATCGGATCCATTATCTCTTACCCTGCCTTCTCAGCCTCAGATTATATTTTGGATCCACGTCCGCAGACCACTCCAGGGGAACGAAGACCGTGGTGCCGTAGTATTCGATAATTGCGCCTCCGCGCACCCGGTCTCCCGGATTCAGCGACTCGCCCTGGTACAGGGGTGTCTCAGGCTGTCCGCTATTCCGCGAAAAAATCACCCGCCGGTATCCTTTTAACGGCGGTATCGATCCGTCAGGGTTCTTGTTGCGAACTTCCCTTTTTGGAGCGCCGGCCGCCGCGTCGAGGCGAGCGGTGATAACCTCGATTCGACTTCCCGGATGGGTGCTACCTGCTCCATATTGAGCTGCATAAGTCCTTTCGAAAGTCTCATACAGTTGTTCAACCGTCTCTATGGAAGCGGGAACTTGCACCGGAACCTCATGCGATTGGCCCACATAACGGATTTCCGCAGAGCGCCGAAAGCAAAGGCTATCTTTCACGAATCCTCCCGCTTCCAGTAACCTCCGGCCTTCGTCTTCCAGCTCGACAAAACATCGGGTGAGCTCATCTAAAGAGCTTATCTCCAGCGACAGATTTTTTGTCAGGGAATGAACGACATCCGACGTCACGGCGCCATAGGCGGAAAAGACAGTGGCAAAGAAGGGAACAATGACCTCAGGAATCCTCAAGTCGTCGGCCAGCGAGGCCACATGCAACGGCGCCGCGCCGCCATATGCGACCATCACAAAATCACGCGGATCGATCCCTTTTTGGACGGTGATGGCGCGAATCGCATTGGCCATATTGTTGTCAACGATCGCGCAGATTCCGAGAGCCGCTTCGTCCGAAGTTATCCCGAGTGGCCGTGCAACCTTTTCCTCTATGACTCTTGCGGCTGATTCAGCATCCAGGGGAAGATCACCTCCAATGAGCCCTTCCGGATTCAGCCGCCCAAGAGTAAGGTTTGCGTCCGTCACGGTCGGTTCTTGGCCTCCCCGACCATAGCAGACTGGCCCTGGAACGGAGCCGGCGCTTCTCGGCCCCACCTTTAGTCGCTGTCCTCCATCAACCCACGCGATGCTGCCTCCCCCGGCTCCTATAGAAAGGACATCCACCATGGGCGAGGCTAAAGTATGACCTATGATCCTGGTTTTGATTGTGCTGTCTGCCACGCCGTTCCGGATGAGACACACATCGAAGCTCGTTCCTCCCATATCGCCACAAATCAGGTTGGGAATCCCCAAATCCCGACCAAGAGATACTGCTGCCGTCACACCTCCTGCCGGGCCAGAGCCGATCAGCGACACCGGAAAAGAAATCGCCCTTTCAAGCGGGACGACGCCGCCGGCCGATTGGAGAATCTGCGGATCCACACCGACGCCGACTTCGCGGAGTCGTGTTCTCAGACTCCGGAAATCCCGGGAGACGGGCGGGCCTAGCATGGCATTCATCACCGTGGCTACGCATCGTTCGTACTCACCGAGGATGGGAGCGACCTCGTGCGCGACGGAAATAAATGTCCCGGGCATGGATTGTTTCACGGTCTCCGCTACTTTATTCTCGTGCACGGGATTTTTGAATCCCCAGAGAAAACAGATGGCAACCGCCTCTATGCCGGTCTCCTTAAAATAGCGCGTTCCAGCCATGACATCTTCGATGCTTGCTGGAATGATAATATCTCCCGCGCGATCGATTCGTTCGGTGATCTCCCATATTTGGCGGCGGCTCAGGAGCGGCGCAAAACGGTCGCAATTAAGATCAACACCCAGATATTCCCGCCCCATATTCGCGATTCTCAGGGTGTCCGCAAAACCTCTGGTAATCAGAAGGCCGGTCCTGGCCATCTTCTGTTCGATTAAGAGATTAGTGGCCGACGTTGTGCCGTAAGAAAGTCGTTTGATGTTACGGAGAAACATATCAATCCGTTGATCCGCGAGTTTTGCGCCCTTGGACAGGATATCGAAAATCGCCTCACTTGGGTTGGAAGGAACGGTGGGGACTTTCACGATTGTCGAGACGCCCTCCGAATCGAGAATAACCCCGTCGGTAAACGTGCCGCCTACGTCAATGCCTATTTCGTACCTCATATAATCCTTCGTCTCGGTTGCATCTGCCGTCATCTTGAGCCGGGACGGATCCCTAACTCCGCCTGAACTTCTTTGAGCAGCGCATAATCCACGAGTCTAGAGCCCGGGAGTTTGACCTCCTTTTTTAAGGTAATCGCCAAACTCTCGATCATCGTGTTCAGCCCCTTTTCGGTAGCCGTTCCATCCTCGCTCAGTCCGGGCAAGATCGACGTATAGACCCGATCGGCAATACCCTCTGAAAGAGAGTAGTCCTTGGCAATAAACCGGACTGTCTCGGCGCGATTTTCCAAGACCAATTGCAGGCCGCGGAGAGTTCCGCGGATGAGCTTTTTCACCAGCGTCCTCTTGTTCTGGAGGGCGGCTTCGGACACGGAAAAACCGCTTTGAGGAAATTCGAGAAAGTCTCCGACATAGGCCAGCGTCTTGAATCCCATCTGTTCGGTATAGATGTGATACGGAGGGGAGAGGGGAGTTGCGTCTATGGAGGGACCTTTCAGGGCTGCCAGGCGGGTCGAAGTCGGTCCGAGCACGATTCGTTTGATATCCCTCTCCGGATCCAATCCATGGAGCTTCACGAACGCCTTTATGGAAAGATCGGTGTCGCTCCCGAAAGAGCTGATACCGACGGTTTTCCCCTTGAGCTCGTGCCCGCTTTTGATCTCCGGCTTGGATACGATATAAAACGTCGGCTTCTTAAAGAGCCATACCACAGTCTTAATGGGCACATTCTGGGAAGCAATGAAACGAGACGCCGACCCCACACATCCAGTGGCGTCCAGGTCTCCCGTGAGCAGCGCTTTGACCGCTATGTCGCACTTGATACTGATCAACTTCAGGTCAAGCCCCTCGTCGCGAAAGAAGCCCCTCTCGCGCGCCAGATCAAAAATGAAGAAATTCAAGCTTTTTCCCGGATTGCCGATTCGCGCCTCCTGGGCAGGCGCAACGTCCAAAAAAACCAGAGCAGCAAAAACTGCTGCAAGAATCACTATAAAATGCTTCAACACGATTTCACCCCTTTCTTTCACTGCCTGGTCTGTTTGAAGCCCCTCAGGGATTCCTCGCGAAGCAACATCCATATCTGGCCTACAAACCTGCCAAAGTTTTCTGATGCGATGATCTCTGACGTTCGCGGGCGCTCCAGCTTGATCTCCAGGACAGCCTTGATTTTGCCCGGCCTCGCCGTCATCACCACGACCCTGTCGGATAGCTGCACGGCCTCATTGATGTTGTGCGTCACGAAAAGTATCGTCTGGCCGCTTTGCTGCTGAATCCGCAGCAGCTCTTCGCCTAGAATAATCCTCGTTTGCTCATCGAGGGCTCCAAAGGGTTCATCCATCAGAAGTATCTCCGGCTCCATCACAAGCGCGCGGCCGATGGCCAC
>JACQUW010000397.1 GCA_016210115.1 Deltaproteobacteria bacterium
GCAGATAACTGTCCAGGATTCCTCGTTCGACGATGATCTTTTTTGTCGTCGGCAGTCCTTCCCCGTCGAACGGTTTAGATCCGAGCGCAGCCGGAATCATTCCGTCATCGATGACCGTGAACGGCTCGGAGGCGATCCTGGATCCGAGTTTCCCGGTCAAGAAAGAGGCGCCTTTGTAAAGAGAATAGCCCGAAATCGCAGAGGCTAAATGGCGTAGCAGGCTCGCGGCTGTCTCCGGATCAAAGACGACCGGGACTTCTCGCGTTTTGACTTTCCGCGCCCCGAGCCGCCTGAGCGCCCTCCGGGCCGCTTCTTTCCCCACGGCCTCGGGAGACTGGAGGCTGGAAAACTTACGCTGTGAGGAATACCAGTAATCCCGCTGCATCGATCCATTTTGCGCGGCGACGGGTGACACGGAAAGGTTGAAAGCGGATCCCCGGTACTCGCCAAAAAAATCGTGGCTGCTGGCATAAACGACTCGGTGAAAATCGTTGGAAAACTCAGCCCCTTCGGAGTTGACCACTTTCGGATCCGCGCCGAGTGCTGTCTCTTCGGCCAAGATCGCCATTCGCGTCCTTTCCTCCACCGAGAGCGAGTGCGCAGTCTCATCGAGCAGATCCAGATCAGGCCATTTTCGAGCGAGACATTCCGGTTCCGGCAAACCGCTGTATTCATCCCTGGCGGTGACGCGCGCCAAGGCGCAGGTATCCTCTACCAGCCGCTCAATCGCATCGGTGGAGACATCGGAGGTTGACGCTGTCGCGGAACTGGAGCCAAAAAAAAGACGGAGCCCAACCCGTTTCTCTTGAGCCTGGCTGATTTTCTCCACTTCCCCGAGACGCACCGTAACGAAAAAATTTTCGCTCTCCACCATCACCACATCCGCTGCCGTGGCGCCCCTCGTCCTCGCCCGAAGCACAATGTCCCTCGCAAGATCCTGGCTCAGTTCTAAACGTTTCATCGATAACCTTTCAGCCGGCCGAAGATGTCATTAACTCCTGCCCGGCGCTTTCACGCGGCATGAGTTCCTCCTACCGTGAGACCGTCAATCCTGATCGTCGGAAGGCCCACGCCAACCGGGACTGACTGTCCATCCTTTCCACAGGTTCCGACTCCTTCGTCCAATTTGAGATCGTTTCCCACCATCGAAACCCGCGTCAGCACATCAGGTCCATTGCCGATCAACGTGGCCCCCTTCACCGGACGGGTCACCTTGCCCTCCTCGATCAAATAGGCCTCGCTTGCGCTGAAAACGAACTTGCCATTGGTAATGTCCACCTGACCACCCCCAAACGCCACCGCGTAAAGGCCTTTCCGCACCGAGCGGATGATATCTTCGGGCGGTGTGTCCCCCTCCAGCATGAAGGTATTGGTCATCCTCGGCATAGGGATATGGGCATAACTCTCCCGCCTGCCATTGCCGGTCAGCGGCATCTTCATTAGAGCGGCGTTGAGACGATCCTGAAGATAGCCCCGAAGAATTCCCTTTTCGATCAGGACCGTGCGATGGGTTGGAGTTCCCTCGTCGTCCACATTGAGCGACCCGCGCCGGGAGGGGATAGTGCCGTCATCCACGACGGTGCACAGCTCCGATGCCACCCGTTGTCCGATCCTGTCAGTGAAGGCGGAAACCTTTTTGCGATTGAAGTCCGCTTCCAACCCGTGTCCGATGGCTTCATGAAGAAGGATTCCGGGCCAGCCGGGCCCCAGGACCACGTCCATCATTCCGGCGGGGGCGTCCTCTGCCTCCAGATTCAAGAGTGCTTGACGCACCGCTTCGCGAGCATAGCGTTCGTAGTCCTTATTAATGGTAAAGAAGTCAAAATCGACGCGTCCGCCGCCCCCGAAGGTTCCCATTTGACGGCTGCCGTGCTGTTCCGCAATGCAGGTGATGTTGAGCCGGGTCAGCGGCTGAATGTCCCCGATCACCCATCCCTGCGAAGACGCCAAAAGAATGATCTTGTGTTCGCTGGCCAACGATACAAAAACGTTTTTGACTCGCGGGTCCATGGCGCGGGCCAGCCGGTCCATTTCATAAACCAGCGCAATCTTTTTCTCGAGCGGAACGGAGAGAACGGGGCTCTGCACCGGGTAAAGATCACGCGTGAGTCGCCCCTTTCCCACCGGTACCGCCAGGGACGAGTCCCGATTGTCGGCGATATGTTGAGCCGTGCGGGCCGCCAATTCCAGATTCTCGATTGTAATGTCATCGGTATATGCATATCCGGTCTTCGACTCCACCAGCACGCGGACACCGACCCCGTTCGCCGTGGACTGGGAAGCGTTCTTCACCAGCCCTTCCTCGAGACTGATGGCCTCGTTGAGCCGATACTCGAAATAAAGGTCGGCATAATCCGCTTTCTTCTCCAGAGCTGCGGCCAGGACCTTGTCGAGATCCCGCGAAGTAACACCGAAACGGCGATCAAAAAACCTTTCCGCCGGGACCATCTCTTGTGCCATACGCGTTCCTTTCCTTAATAGATCTAAGCATAATATTTTTTTTCGCCTTAGGCGAGGGCATGTCAATCTTGCCTTGGCGCGAAAGTATAGTATATTTAAAAGTATCTTGATTGTGTCTGGCCATCCGTGGTCCTGTTCGTCAAAATCATTCACAGGAGCACCTCTTATGTCCAAAGTCGCACACGTAGTAGGAACAGGAACGATAGGAGAGCCTTTAATCGGGATATTGTCCACCTTTCGGGAGGACTTCGGGATAGGGGAGGTGACGTTTCACAAGCGCACCCCGCTTTTGACCGATCGCTCCAAGGTCGTGGTGTTGGGGCAAAAAGGGGCCAGGCTCTGTGTGGAC
>JACQUW010000384.1 GCA_016210115.1 Deltaproteobacteria bacterium
AATCCCACGAGAGGCCGGACGGATTCAGACAAAATTATCCGCCCTACAAAGACAATAAACCGGGACTCAACCGTTCAGGGGCCTTCGGCATTTGCAACAACAATAAATACGGTGTGACGATAAACCTGAAGTCCAACGACGGGATTGAGTTGGCCAAAAGGCTTATTGCATGGACCGACATCGTAATAGAAAACTTCACGCCCGGAACGATGAAGAAGCTGGGCCTCGGCTATGAAGAGATGAAAGAAGTCAATCCCGATATTATTTTGCTCAGCACCTGCAATCAGGGCCAGACCGGGCCCCACGCCCTTCATCCGGGTTTTGGCTCCCATCTGTCCTCACTGTGCGGCTTCACTTATATGACGGGATACCAGGACAGGCTTCCCTGTATTCTATATGGCCCCTATGTGGACCATATAGGGGTGGGCTATGGGGTGATCGCGGCCGTTGCGGCCTTGGAGCACCGGCGCAGAACCGGGGAGGGACAATTCATAGATCTGGCGCAATATGAAGCCGGCGTTCAATTTATGATACCCGCTCTGTTGGAATACAGCGTCAATCAACGAGTGGTTGAGCGCGAAGGAAATCGCCACTCCTTTGCGGCTCCCCATAACACTTACCGTTGCAAAGGCGATGACCGTTGGTGCGTGATCAGTGTGTTCAACGACGAAGAATGGAAAGCCCTGTGCCGGTGCATGGACCGAGATGATCTGATCTCAGATGCGAGGTTCAGAACGATTCCGGCAAGAAAAGAACATGAGGACGAACTCGATAAAGAAATTGCCGAATGGACCTCGAAGCTCAGGGCAGAGGAGGTCTTTAAGAAGCTGCAAGAGAACGGCGTCAAGGCGGGCATCGTCCAAACCATCGCGGATCTTTTTACCGATCCTCAACTGAAGCATCGAGGCTTCTGGGCTCCCGTGGACCATCCAGAAATCGGCAGATGCCACGCCGAAGGACCGCCTTTTGTTCTTTCAAAAACCCCTGCTAAAATCGACCGCCCTGCGCCGCTGATCGGTGAGCACAACGACCTTGTGTTCAAGACGTTTCTGGCCGGCGAAAAGAAACCCGGAAGAGATTAAAGCCGACGTCTTCATTGCTCAGGTAGCTCCCGAAACTCGCGCTCAAGCGCCGCGGCTTCCAAAACGACTCCTGATTTCTGGGTCAACGTTCAGAAGGCGCTCGACATATACAACTCGACTTATACAATCTGTCCCTTCGGGAAGAACATTCATACGATAGAAGCGATGAGTCATGTCGCGCGCTCTCGCATTCTCGCTGGATCTTCCAGCGAGGCCACGAGGGTGACAAGCTTTTCATGAGTGTCCCTGAAACTCTGACGGCCATCGAACTCGATCCTCTACGTTCGTACCAGGGGCTACCTGCGCGACCACAGCTGCTTACTCGCCAGCTCGGCACCCTCCACCAGCGCCTTCAGCTTCGCCCACTGGATCGAAGGATGGACCTTGGCGCTAAAGGGCCCTTGAGAAAAGCCACAGTCAGTGCCCGCCAGCACGTTCTCCCTTCCGACGAGATTCGCAAGCCGCACGATCCGTTGCGCCACTAGCTCAGGGTGCTCAATTAAATTGGTCGCATGGGTGACCACTCCAGGAATAAGCGCCGCTCCCTCCGGCGGCTTAACCTCCTGCCACACTTTCCATTCATGCTCGTGCCGCACGTTCGCCGCCTCAAACAGATATGCGCCGGCATTGACCTTGAGCAAGAGCGATACGATATCCTTCATGGGTATGTCCGTGCTATGTGGTCCGTGCCAGCTACCCCAGCATATGTGGTACCGGACGCGATCTCTTGGAATTCCCGCCAGCGCGTAATTGGTTGCGTCAATTCGGATTTCACAAAATTTGTGGAATTGCTTCAAGTCTATGTTGGGGAGCATCCGGTCCCAGTGCGCGGTAATCCATGGGTCATCCAATTGGACTAGGAAGCCGGCATTCACAACCGTCTTGTACTCCTCCTTGAGAGCATCCGCGATGGCGTAAATGTATGCTTCTTCGGTCGGGTAGTACTCGTTCCTGTGATCCGTCTCGACGGTAATCGGCGCGGCCACGGGCATGAACGCTTCCTCCACGCTTACACTCTCGAGTGCGGCCTTGAAATTAGCGATATCGATCTTGAGGAGCGTCGGATTATACTTTATGGGTCCCGAGCACACCCATCTTGCGGTTACGGGACGATGGGCCGCCGTGATACGGTCGTACTCTTGATAGAACGCCGCGAAGTCCGCACGGTCTTTGCCCCGCGATACTCCAGACTCGCCTGGTTTGGCCGGCCTGCGTTCAAATCCGATAAGCCGTTCATTAATATAAGCGGCAAAGCCTGACTTGCCGAATTCCCCATCGCTGATAACGTCAACGCCGATTTCAGCCTGCTTACGCACGACCTCCAACACGCCTTTCAGCAAGCTCTCCGCAAAGCTTTCCTCGTTGTACGGCTCGTTGTTTACTCTCGCTCGCATGGCATCGATAATTTCAGGCGGGCGTGTCAGGCTGCCGACATGGGTCGTGAGAATTCTTTCCGTGCTGCGCTTCATAGGTCCACGTTCGGATCAGTTGGATGGGAAACTGAGGGTGTGATGATTCGGGGTCAGGATCACGCGCACGGCTCACGAGCCACGAACACGCGTCACGAATTTTTGGTTTACGCGAGCGAGAAAGGTGTGCCGGCTTCGTGATTTAGGGCCCAGCGGTAGGCCCAAGCGGCTGTCGCCGCGTCCCACGCGGGCATGCCGGTCAACTCGAAAACAATGACCTCTCTTTCATTCTGGCGTCCCGTTACTTTGCCGAGAATCACCTCTCCAAGTTCTGCGCCGATCTTGTCCCCGGACCAGCTTCCCGAAGCGATCATAGACGCGTACGGTTCACGCGGCGGTTGACTTTGCAGAACTTCCTCTTTCCCAGAGGCGACCACGCGCGAGCGGGCAACGAGTTCTTTCGGAAGCTGGCCGCTGGTGATGGAGATCACCAACGTGCCGGGAGAGATCCAGTCGGACTCGATCACGGTGGCGCGCGAACTTGTGGCAAGGCTCACGATGTGGGCGCCTTCGACGGCCGCCCGTGGATTGTCCACGGGCTCGACCTCGATCCCCAGCCAGGGGCCCATCTTGTCAGCGAAGGCTGACCGGTGTTCTTTCGTTGGACTAAAGAGCCGGACTCTCTCCAGTGAGGGTACAGATCTGCGGACGGCGAGAAGCTGTCCCCGGGCCTGAGGCCCGCTGCCGAGAAGACCCAGAACCTTAGCCCCGGATAGCGCCAAATAGCCGCATGCAATTCCAGCGGGAGTTCCCGTTCGCCAGACGTTGAGCTCGCCGCCAGCCATCACCGCCAGCAGATCGCCGTTCTGCGCATCGAAGAGAAGATTGAGGTGACTATCCTTCGAGCCGCGAAACTGAGGAACGACGCGCAGGAGTTCACCGGCGCCGGGTAGGCTTGCCGTAACAAGACGAAAATTCCGTTTGCCGTCTGCCATGGGCAGCGGGTAGCCTCCCTGACTCGTGATTTCGCCGCGCTGGCGAGCCCGCAGCACTTCTTCGATCGTTCCCCGAAGACTATCCATTGAAGCCGGGTCAGAGAATAACGGCTCGAGATCTTTTTCGCTGAGAATGAGAGCCATGCGCTTCTATGTATGATGCGGAACCGCTTATTGCAAGAGCAGGTCAAAGGATCAAAACTTAGACCGGGAAAAGACGAAACAATCCCAGAATGGGGCTGGGAAGCCAATCGCTCTTAATTCTTGCCGAACAGGGAAGCTATAAAGCCTGAGTCGTCAAGCTCCTGCACAGAGCTATTGTCGTAAAATTTCTCCGGATCGGCGCGACGGGCTGCTTCCTTTTTAGACATCTTTAAGGCTTTCTCGACAATCTCTCTCTTGACGTAGGGGCGAATCGGAGTCTGAGGAATACTGGTCCTGTAGCTTTCCAGGAGAATTTCTCGATCGCTGATGCGCGAGAACTTGCCGATCATTCGAAGCGCGTATTCCTGATCCTGCCGCAGGGCCGCCAGGGCTTCGAGATAGCCTCTGAAAAAATTGAGCACCGTCTCCCGATTCTGTCGCAGCCACCTTTCTTTCGCCACGAGACCGCCGTATCCGAAAGGAATTTTCATCTCCATCAAATTGGCGATTTCCCTGAATCCCAGTTTTTGCGCGATCAAACCGTTCGGGGGAGAAATAATCGCGGCGTCGGCCAGGCCCTGCTGCAACGCTTGGACACGCGAATCCGTACCGCCGGCGTAAAGGATTTTGTAATCATTTTCTTTTAAGCCGAAGTGCGCGAGCGCGTCGTGAATGCCATATTCCGAGGCGGAGCCCGGGCTGCTTGCGGCTATGACTTTTCCTTTCAACTGGGATGGATTTTGAAGGGCGGGTTTGCCGAAGATCTGAAAATAGTAGTAATCGTAAAACGAACCGATCACGAGGAGGCTCGCGCCGGCGAGGCGCGCGTCAACGCCCGACGCAACGTTGAAGCGCCCCATCTGAATCGATTCCGATTCGAGCGCCAGAGCGATTTTCGATCCTCCGGCAAGATAGATTAGCTCCGCATCGATGCCGTATTTTTTGAATAACCCTCTATCCTCCGCCGCCCACAACGGCACCTGGGTCGCCGAAATGGCGCTGTAGCCGATGCGAAGCTTGCTTGCGGCCAAGAGTGGCGTGGACAGCCAGAGACAAAGGATGATGCCGACAGGCCAGAAAGAGACCGGAAAAGCGATTGTGCCCACGGCTATCCTCCTTACCCGCGCTCAGCGGGCCAGTAAAGAACACATAGCCGACGTTTTTGGTGCAGCTCGAGAAAAGTAGATCCGCCTTAGCTCACCTCGGATTTGGGAAACTGTCGGCCTAATACTCCAACGCGACAGTGCCGTCAAGCGCTTTTTCGATCTGAAGTGAGGAACCACGGGAATCAGCTTAGACCCCGTTGAGCGAAATTACGATACCTCCGCTATCTCTTAGCCGCCGTCTCTTTGGCTGCCTCCGCGGCTAGAGAGACATCGAAAATGGCCGCAGGAGAAATTTCTCTCAAACCGGCCGTTGCTGCCAGCATAGAAATGTAAGCCTTTGCCTGCTCCTCGGAGGGAATACCGTTCCTGGAAAAAGCCTCCCTCACGGAATCGTAGGCTTTTCTCGCCTGTGATGGGTTGAGGCTGATCCACCTTCCTCCAATTGTTCCGTGGAAAGGATTATGTCGATCTCAAAATTCTTGGCCTTTGGGGTGGCAGGCAGCCGATCATAACCGAGTTGTGATTGCCATGTTTGTATTTTCGCTTCGCACCTTCGGTCGGTATAGGCTGCGACAGACATGCGAAAGAGAAAAAGACTTTCACAACAAAATATCAACCCGGAATCTACTTTTTTCCACGCTTTCTTTGGATGAAGGCAGCCCTTAGCGACCGCGATGCGCCGTCTCCCCCCTTTGACAAGCTTTGACAAAGGGGGCGGCGAGTGCTGCTCTGTAGCCGAGCGGGGGATTTGTGACTCAACCTGCGAACTGAAGAGAAATTATACTATATTTCTTCCCCCTTGCGGGCCTTGCGGGGGAGGACTAAGGTGAACGGATTGCTTTGCCATTTGCCACTTGCCGTTCGTTGCAATCGCGATGAGGTCAACGATACCCCCCGACTCCCGGCCAGCCTGGGCCGGGAAAGGGCCGTAGAGCGGGGATTGGCTCGCAAGGAGCGACGGATCCCGCCGTACCTCGGCGTAGATGAGAAGGCCTTTGCGAAGCGGCATCGCTACGAGACGATTGTCTGCGACCTCAAGCAGGGC
>JACQUW010000414.1 GCA_016210115.1 Deltaproteobacteria bacterium
GCCCTACATGCTGATCGTCATCCTGGCCCTCGCGTTTATGTACATCTGGCCGGGCATGACGCTCTGGCTGCCGGAGTTCCTCTATGGAGGGTAAGGGGTTAAAGAGAGTTCAAAATGTTCAAGCGGTTCAAAACGTTTTGAACGATTTGAACTGGTTGAACGACTTGAACCAATAACCCAGCCATGGATTTAACAAGTCTTCATTTACTCTCCGCTGCGGAAGCGGCCCGGATGATCCGCGACGGCGTCATCAGCTCCGAGCAATTGGTCGAAGCATGCCTGGCGCGGGTGCGCGAACTGGATCGGGACGTCCAGGCCTGGGCTTTTCTCGACCCTGAATACGCCATCGAGCAAGCGCGCGCGGCTGACGGCTGGCGCCTGCAGGGGCGTCCGAACGGGCCACTGCATGGGATTCCGGTGGGCATCAAGGACATCTTCGACACCGCCGACATGCCGACCCAGTACGGTTCAGTGCTCCATGCGGGCCGCACGCCCTCCAGCGATGCGACCGCGGTTGCGATGCTGCGCCATGCGGGCGCAATCATCCTGGGTAAAACGGTGACAACCGAATTTGCCAC
Source organism: Deltaproteobacteria bacterium (assembly GCA_016210115.1). Lineage (GTDB taxonomy): Bacteria > Desulfobacterota > Binatia > UBA9968 > UBA9968 > JACQUW01. Next base: position 579 of record JACQUW010000414.1, read on the forward strand.
GTATGCTCCGGGTAAGACGCGGAATCCGCACAACCCCGAGCATACGCCCGGCGGCTCCTCCAGCGGATCGGCCGCGGCCGTAGCCTCCGCCATGGTGCCGCTCGCGCTCGGCAGCCAGACAAACGGATCGACGATTCGCCCGGCGGCTTTTTGCGGTGTTCTCGGCTTCAAACCGACGCATGGGCTGATACCGCGCCACGGCATGCTCAGGTTATCCCGGACACTCGATCATGTCGGGCTGTTCGCCCGCACCATTGATGACATCGCGCTGCTCGCCGAACAGCTCGTCGGCTTTGACGAGCGCGACCCCGACACCAGGCCCGGCGCGCGCATCCCCTTCGTCGAGATCGCGGCCGAGGAGCCACCGCTCCCGCCGATGTTTGCGTTCGTTAAAACACCTCACTGGGAGCGCACGGACACTGAGACCAAGGAGGCGTTCGCGGAGCTCGTGGAACTGTTGGGGGAGCGTGTTGAAGAGATCGATCTCTTTCCTTCGGCGCGCGAGGCATGGGACTGGCACCGGACGATCATGGAAGCCGAAATGGCGGCGAATCTCACATGGGAATGGGGGCAGGGCCGCGATCGCCTTTCGGAGTCCCTGCGGGCTCAGCTCGAGCGGGGTCGCAATCTGTCCGCATTCGAGTACCAGCGCGCGCTCGCCCGCATCCATCCGCTCCACGAGAGCTTCCTGGAGCTATTCGAGCAGCGCTATGACGCGATCCTGACGCCGGCCGCCTCCGGGACCGCGCCCAGAGGTCTTGCGTCGACGGGCGATCCCTCCTTTTGCACACTGTGGACGTTATGCGGGATGCCGGCGCTAAGCGTGCCGCTCCTGGAGAGCGCGAGCCATCTACCGCTCGGCGTTCAGCTCGTGGGCCCGCGCGCCGGCGACGCGCGTCTTCTGCGCACGGCCCGCTGGCTCGCCGCGCGGGTGGCGACGACCTGACCAAAAAGAGAATAACTCCAAAGATTGCAATCCGGGAACTTTTCTGAAATAGCCTTGAGATATGACAATCTTGAACTCATCGCCGTTTTCGACAGAGCCGACAGAGTTTTTTGACTTCGACAAGCCTGCGGTCAGAAGATTCGCCAAAGAGACCACGCGGGGAGCCAAAGACGACGTCGAGCGCGCTGTTCGCCTTTTCTACCGGGTGCGCGATTCCATTCGCTACAATCCTTATTGCGTTCCGGTTCATCGCGAGGGCTACAAGGCCAGCCATGTTCTTTCCGCCGGGGCCGGCTTCTGCATCCCGAAAGCCAACCTCCTCGTTGCCTCCGCCCGCGCCGTAGGAATCCCTTCGGCGCTCGGGCTTTCCGATGTCGTCAATCACCTCTGCACGGAAAAGCTTCTGCGCGCCATGGGGGGCAAGGATCTCTTCCTCTATCACGGCTACGCTGTTTTCGAACTCGACGGCCGCTGCGTCAAAGCAGCGCCCGCTTTCAACATTCAACTGTGCGACAGATTCGGCGTCCTTCCGACCGAGTTCGACGGCCGATCAGACGCCCTGCTCCAACCCATAGACGCCCAGGGCAGAAAACATATGGAGTACGTCAAAAACCACGGTGTGTTCCCTGATTTTCCCTTTGATCGCGTCGTGTGCGACTTTAAGGCCTTTTATCCCACCGGTCTCTTTGAAGAAGAAGAAGGCGCTGTTCGGTTCGAGGAAGAGCAAAGCCTGACAAAGCCGAGTATCTGAACTTCGCGCTTAGGCTCTCTTCTTTTTGATCCTTGCGCCTTGGGCCGGTGACATCTCCCCTAACCCCCTCTTTTTCAAACCTTTTTCAAAGAGGGGAACTCGCAGTTTCTAATATCCTAATTTGCGTCCTTCTCTCATCCAAACAACTTCTCAAAAGCCTCCCTCAACTCGTTTCCCTTTTCACCCCATTCGGGCCGGTAGACAAAGACCTTTCTGCCTTTGAAAGAGAGCCGCGGCGACAATGATGGGACTACTTCGGGATCTGCCGGGCTTCTACCTACCTCGCCCAGGATCTGCTGTCCTTGCCTTGAGAGCGAAAAATTGGCGAACAGCCGGGCCATGTTCGGATGCGGAGCCTTCGCGGCTACACCGATAATCTGGACTTTGATCAATAAAGGATCCGTCATCATCCACTCCACCGGCGCCCCTCTTAATCTGAGCCCCTCTATGCCATTGGCCCGCACGTTCAAGCCCAGAGCATGTTCACCCGCGGCGACCAACTGGCTTAGCAGGGTGTGCCCCCGTCTCAACACCGGCTTTTGCGCGGCCAAAGCTTTCACAAAGGCTTTTCCCTTTTCGCCGCCTCCGACGACTTCCTGCACTGCAGCGAACCAGTCCCACCCGGTGGCCTCGAGGCCAAGTTTGCCATTCAACTCCGGCCGGAGAAGATCGTGGAATCTACGCGGCACAAGCTCTTTCGGAAGCACCCCTGTATTCCAGCCCAGAACCTCGAGATTGAGAGCGTGCGCAGACCAGCGGCCTTCCGGATCTCTCATTTCCTTGGGATAACGCATCGCCTCCGGCGGCGCGTAACGCGCGAAGAGGTTTCTTTTGAGAAGCTCATTCACGCGAAGAAGGTCCAGGCGGTAGATATCAGCCGCGTAGCGTCCCGCATTGGCCTCGGTAATGATCCGCGCGAGCAGCCTTTCGCCGAGAAGCGGGATGAATTCAACTTTGGCGAACGGGTAGGATTTTCTGAATCCTTCAACGAGTTTTTGGATATCCCCGGTTTGCATGCTCATGTAGAGCGTCAATGAGCCCTCTTTTTTCGCCCCGTCGACCAGAGATTGTAGATCCTCTTGCGCGCTGGCGATAGAAAACGACAACACCACGACCAGCACAAGCCATAAAATACTTTTCATGTGGAGATCTCCTAAACCCCGGTGACAAACTTTTGCGCAAATCCGAATTGCGCTTTATCTCAGCCAACTTTACGTGCAGGGAAGTCTGAGCACCACGAAACCACTAGCCGCCGTCTATTTGTTACGTATTCTACTTCCTCCCCCCTTGCGGGGGAGGATCAAGGTGGGGGAATTCCGCCTTTATTCATTCGCCCCCCCCATCCTTACCTTCCCCCGCGAGGGGGGAAGGATTGATAGCAGATTCATTCTACGAGCCGATTGCAGGACAGCGTCAAACGTGAAGGAACCGCGAACATCCGATCACCTCAACGGTTCTGCGTGACAACGTCAACGAGAACCGCCTGCCCCGTCTCCTTTATCGCCCGTACGGCCGCGCGCAACGCGCCCTGAAGCTCGCCGGGCTCCGTAACAGGTCCGATCCCGCGCACCCCGTAACCCTCCGCCACCCTGGCATAATTCACGTCGGGCTTCTCCAGGCGAATGCCGACCACACGGTTTTCAACCGGTCTTCCTCGGTCGATCGCCACGAGGCGCTGGTGTTCCTCGTCGTTGTAATAGGATCGGTTATTGAAGAGCACAATCAGGAGCGGTATCTCGTGATGAGCAAGAGTCCATAGAGCGCTCGGTCCGAACAGGAAATCACCGTCCGGTTGAATGCCGACGCAAAGCTTTCCTGACCCCCTTAACGCCAGGGCTGCTCCCAGAGAGGCGGGCAACCCCACGCCGACGCCTCCGTGCCAGCGCCGGCCGATGAACTGGTTGAAACGGCTCAGGTCGAGAAAATGTCTTTCCTTGAGATTCGAAGTTCCATGCGTAAGAACATAGTCCTCGTCGCGGAGCGCCTCCGCGATTTCAGCGGCGAGCCGCACTGACGAGATCGGCTTCTCATCCCACTTGCGATCTTTCTCGCCGGCAAACGTTTCTTCCAGCTCGCTGCGAAGGCGCGCGATAGTTTCTCTCCGTTTTTCTATCTGCGGCTGGATTCTGCGCAGCCTTTCCTTTTCGTCCTTGAGACGCCGGACAAGCTCGGGAAGAAACACCCGCGTCTCGGCCCGAATCGGAAGATCGACTTCCGCGAGCTTGTCGTAGTCCTGAGACCAACTCCTGACAAGGAGCTCTTTGAGATCAACGTGAACAATCCTGGCTCCGGCGGGAATAACAGGGACTGATATTCGATTGGCCCCCTCAGGTTTTCTTTCACTGATCGCCCCGAACAAGTCCGCTACGTCCAGGCCGAGAACCAGATCCGCCTGCGACAGAACCGCCCTTTCCTGCCCGGTTAGATTGAGCGGATGCAAGGAGGGAAAATTGAGGCGTCCTCCCCGATCCAAGACAGGTATGGCGAGCATTTCTGCCAGCTCGATCAGGGCATGAAAAGCCTCCGCCGTTCTTCCAACCCAGTCAGCCACAATGACCGGCCATTCAGCTTCGAAAAGCCAGCGGATGGTCTTATCGAATCCTTCCTCCGGCGCCTGCAACGGTAAAGGAGACGGATAACGGTTCAAATCAGGCAAACCAATGTCTTCTGTAATGCGGCTTTCCTGGAGATCGACGTCGTAACAGAGATAAACCGGACCCGTCGGCTCGGTCGTCGCCAGTCGATGAGCCCGGATAAAGGATTCGGGAATACTCTGGAGGCTTGCCGGTTGGTCATCCCATTTCACGTAGTCCCTCACCTGCTGGCCCTGGACCAGAGCGGTATGGACCCAATCGGTTCCAGGCCGCCGCTTGGCCGTGTCCATGGGACCTGTTCCACCGAGCACCAGAATTGGCACCCGGCTGCTCCAGGCGTTGTAGATCGCCATAGTCGCGTGCTGGAGCCCCACAATGTTATGGACGATTGCGGCCATCGGCCTGCCGGTAATCCTTGCATAGCCGAAAGCCATCGTGACCGCGATCTCCTCATGGCAGCACAGAATAACCTCCGGCGACTTGTTGCCGCCGTAATTGACGAGAGAATCATGCAGGCCCCGGAAAGAGGCCCCGGGATTCAGAGCCGCGTATTCGATATTGAACGCCTTGAGGAGATCGACGATCAGATCGGAACCGTACTCGGGCTTTCTTGTCATAGAATTTATAGTCTCAACAACCGCGCCGCGTTTTCGCCGATGATTTTTTCTTTCTGCTTTTGCGTGATGTCGGTCCTGGCCAAAATTCCGGAGACCGTATGCGGATACTCGGAATCGAAATGAGGATAATCTGTCGCCATCAGAATATGGTCTTCGCCGAGCTCCGCGATCGGCCGCGCCAGGTCACCCTCGTCGGCCTCGCACGTCACATAGCAGTTCCGGCGCACGTATTCCGACGGCTTCATCGAAAGACACCCAGACAGATGCGGAAAGTCTCTGGCCCATTCGTAGTCATCGTCCATCCGGTGCATCCAGTAAAGCGGCCACTCGGCGCTGCATTCGAAGAAGACGACTTTGAGTTTGGGGAATTTTTCAAAAACGCCTCCGAGCACCAGGGCTATAAGAGCCGGGGTGCAGTTCATGGGCCGGCCCAGGACGTGAGTCTTGAAGAAATTATCAAAGCGATCCACCAGCTCGCCGTTGCTGTTGGGATGACAGAACAGAGGCACGTCGAGTTCTTGAGCCGCCTCATAATAAGGATAGTAAGCCGGATCATCGAGATTGCGACTCCCGCAATAGGGGACCAAATGGCCCGCCTTGAATTCCAACTCTTTGACGGAGCGGCGCAGTTCGTCGGCCATTCCCTCCGGATAACCGGCCGGCGCCATAGCCACGGGCAAGAAGAGATCTTCGTAACCTTTGACCAGTTTGGCGACCCAGTTGTTGTAGCACTGCGCGAGCGCCTGGCCCAGCTTGCCGATATTTTGCGTGGCGATGCTGATTTGCGTTGGAAAGATAATTTGCCGATCGATATTTTCTTGCCTGATTCCCTCGCGGCGTTTTTCCATGTCGTACCCCGCCACCTGCCGCGCCGCCATCTCGCCGCCGCGCCAGCCAAACTTGGGATCGTAGATGTAGGGATGGCTGTGAGCCGCGCGCCCCTGAGGACTGATCGGATCAAGTGAATGAATGAACTTCGTCGTATGGCCCCGTCCCTCTCCTGTCTTAACCGGAGTCAGCTTCGCATAGGGGCCTTCAAGTTTGTAAACTTCGTCGAGAAAATAGCCTTCTCGAAGGTGAGAGTCCAGATCTATAATCATCGATTTCTCCTTTCCGTCGCTTACGACTTCCCGCCCAGCGTTGTGATGAAAGAGCGGTCAATCAATTCATCGAGCGAGATCTTCCTTTTGATTCTTCCGTTTTCAAACTCTTGCTCAATGACCACCGGGATCGGCTTTTCGGCGATTTTACCGTTTAGCGGAAAAGAGCTTCGGTATTGGTCGTAACCCACAGGAGCATAAGCGGGATCCATTTTGACGTATTTTCTGATAGCCCTGACGGCGTCCTCTTTGTTCTCCAGCGTGTGTCTCACGCCTCTCTGGTAGGCGCGCAGGAACTTTGTGACTTGAGCCTTCTCTTTGGCCAGCCACGGTTCCCGGGCCGCAAAGGTTTCATACGGCCAGTCCGGAAAAATTTCCTTGAGATCGAAAAGCTTCCGGAAGCCCTGGGCCTTGGCCACTTCCGTCACGGGGAACCAGACGATGGAAGCGTCGACGGCCCCCGCCGACAACGCCGCGAACCGGGCCGGCGTGCTGCCGATCTGGAGAATCGTGATCTCCTTGGGGTCTACCCCGAAGTGCTGCAAGGTCGCGCGCGTTAAGAAATCGGTTAACGAACCAAAGCGGCTGATGGCGAACCGCTTTCCCTTCGCCTCTTTCATGGATTTGAAATTCGGATGGGAATAGAGCTCAAACGGCATCAGATTACAGATCCCCCAAAAATTCTTGATGTCAAATCCCGCCGCCCTGCCGCCGACCGTCTCAACAAAGGCGCTTCCCATCATCTGGATGTCGCCGCCCATCAAGGCCTGAAGATTGGTGGATCCGGCATTGAACATGACCAAAAGAACCTCCAGACCTTCATCCTTAAAAAAGCCCTTCTCCTGCGTCACGTAGACCGGCAAAAAGGCGATGTTGACGGATGAAAGGCCGATGATGATCCTCCCGTGTCCGGTCACCGGATAGAACAGGACCAAAATCAGAAACAAAGCGAGCTTCGCAAAACGACGCATAAACCCTCCTTTGAGACAGGTTGTCGGAACACTGTTACACCGTGTAGGAAAGATGCGATGCTTTCCTCGAAAAACCGCTTCCCTCAGGGCACGCCCTCCGGTCGCAGCCGATGCTTCGGGGCGCAAGGCCTTACGCCCCTCGGCTGAAATGAAAGCCGCTGCCCGTTCGGAGAGCCCGCGCATCCGACCTGCCTGCCGGCAGCCAGGTAACCAGCCGTGGGAATAACCACGAACCCATTGCGCGGGCTCGGAGAGCGGGCGGCGGCTTTCATGGTCACGGGTGATCCTCAGTCGGTTCGTTCCGAGCAGGCTTCGCAGGAGCCGTATCGAAGGACCCGGGCCGCGCCCTCTTTAGCGCCCTCCAGACTCTTTCCGGAGTCAACGGGAGCTCTCGAATTCTTGCTCCGGTCGCTTGCGCCAGAGCATTTGCCACTGCGGGAGCGACAGATACCACCCCCGATTCACCCATGCCCTTGATTCCATAAGGTCCCGGCCCGTCCCGGTTCTCGATCAAAGCCGACTCAAAGTTATCCGGGATATCGGCGACGGTCGGGACGTGATAGTCAATTAGATTTGGATTGATGGGCTGTCCCGAATCGTAGTGCAGCGACTCAAAAAGAGTGTGGCCGATGCCCATCAGGGCGGCGCCTTCATCCTGCGACTCGCACTGCTGCGGGTTAATCGCAAGACCCACGTCGGCGACAGTTGCGTATGTTTTCAAGCGGATCTCTCCGGTTTCCGAATCCACCTCAATATCCGCCGCTCCCATACCCGTCTCCCAAAAAACAGGAAGCGCAGAGTCAAGCGCCCCACCCGGCCGAACGTAACCCCGCCCTATCAGCTCCCCACCCGACATGCCGAAAAAGGTTCTTACAGCCTTGCCGTAATCCAGCCTCTTCTCTCCGGCAATCAACTCCCCATCACGGCAAACGATACGATCGGACGAGACCTTCAGAATCTCCGCCGCGGCCTCGGTAAGCTGTTTTCGCAGATCGATAGCAGCCGCCCGCACCGCGGTTCCCATAACGGTTGTGGAGCGGCTGGCGCCGGTCGATCGGTCAAACGGCGTGACCAGAGTGTCCGTCCCGTGCATCGTAACTCTCTCGATCGGAACGTAAAGCTCCTCGGCCACGATCTGGCTGAGAACAGTCCGCGCTCCCTGCCCCACCTCTGTGGTCCCGGCGTTGAGCAGAATACTCCCGTCAGCCAACAGACGCACGATTGCCGTTGAGACAGGCATCGCTTCCGAATCGGTTAATCCCAGGGCCAGGCCAAGCCCGCGCCCGGGAGCGCGGGATCGTCGCCGCCAATCAACCATTGAAGCCGCTTTTTCAAGACCCTGAGCGAGATCGGCATCTATAGGTCTGCCCCCGGGTTTCAACTCCTCGCCCCGGCGGAGCAGATTGTTCAGCCGAAATTCCAGCGGGTCCAACCCGAGGCGCTCTGCTATCACGTCCATATGGGATTCCACTGCCCAGATCGACTGGGGTCCGCCGATAGAGCGCATGGAACCTGCCGGTACGGTATTGGTGTAAACAGCCGAAACGTTGATGCGGTAATGCCGGATGTGATAGGGCCCGAGCAGCCGCGTTACGGCCCGGCTGGCGACACGCGGGCCGTTGTCCGCGTACGCGCCGGTGTCGAGGAATAGCTCGGCCTCGCGCGCCACCAGAGTTCCATCTCTCTTCACACCCGTCTTGATCCGGCAGCGCGCCGAATGACGGCGATTCGTCAACATCGATTCGCTGCCGCTCTGTATTAAGCGCACAGGGCGACCCGCCTTGCGGGCAAGAGCAACGACGAGCGGCTCAATCTTGAAGTACGATTTCCCTCCGAACGCTCCCCCAACATAGGGAACAACCACCCGAACTTTCGAAAGCGGAAAGCCGAACATCTGCGCCAATTCCGCCCGAACCAGAAAAGGATGAGCCGAAGAGGACCATAATGTGATCCCATACCTGTCCACGCTGGCAATGGCTGTATGAGGTTCCATAGAAGAGTGACACACCATAGGAAACTCATACACTTCTTCAAACACCTCATCGGACTCTGCGAACCCTTTGCCTACCTCGCCTCTCTCCAGATGCTCTTCGTGACAGATGTTTTTCCGTCGTCCGGCCTTCACGCTCTCCATCTCATGATGCTCGCCGGCTCCGAAAATTTTTTCGTGCAGGACCGGCGCGCCCTCCGCCATAGCTTCCCCAACCGTAGAGAGACTGGCAAGCTCGCGATAGCGAATCTTGACAAGAGAAGCCGCCTCTTCAGCGATAGTCTTGTCGATCGCGGCCGCCGCGGCGACCGGCTCACCCACGAAGCGGACCCGATCGAGCGCCAGCAGCGGCCGGTCTCTCAAACAATTTCCATAATAGGGGTTGATATCCTGCAGATCATCCCGGGTCAGGATGGCGCCGACGCCGGGAAGGCGCATGGCTTCCGAAACATCGATGGATTCGATCAGAGCATGAGGATACGGGCTCCTCACAACCTTTGCATCCAGCATATCCGGGATCACAAGATCGCCGGTAAACCTGGCTGCTCCGGTGACCTTTTCAATCCCGTCGATCCGTGGGACCGATTTGCCAACCAGGGTGTGCAAATCGCCGGCGCTCATCTCGTTCTTTCTTTTTTTCACGTCCGCGGAATAACCCTGTCTCCGAAGAGTCGCATCGCGCCAACTATTTCTTCCTGGCTCAATCCAGGAGTCCAATCGAACCTCACGAGCATCATCCGGCTCCCTAATCGTTCCTGCAATTCCTGGATCTGGTCAACGCATTCCTCGGCGGAACCCAAAATAAACCGGTTTTTCGCAAGCCGGTCAAAGTCCCATCTGAGCTCGTTCGGATCGGTCATTGCCTCGTTCTGGCGCCACTGGACATATATCGTGCGATAAAGCTGCTCCAGGCAAGGACGGGCCTTCTCGACCGCCTCTCTCCGGGTTCGGGCGACGAAAGTTTCCCGGATGACGGGGAAGTCGGGCTCGCCTGATTTTGCTGCTGAGCTCCACGATTCGCGGAAAATCATTACCTGGCGCTCCAACTCGGGGATCGCCGAATGGGGCCCGATCAGCCAGCCGTCTCCCAGCGTCGCGGCGCGTCTGACAGCCCGGTCCGAGTTGGCGGCGATCCAGATTGGAGGCCTGGGTTTTTGCAGGGGTTTGGGATCGACGGTCACATGCTTCAAGCGGAACTCTCGCCCCTCGAATGAAACGTCGTCCTCGGTCCAGAGCTTCCGGATAATCTCGATGCCTTCGATAAATCGCCGGAACCGCTCGCCCTTGGTCAAGTTGAAGGCGTTCAGCTCCTCATCGCGGTAGCCGAGTCCAAAGGCGAAAAAGGATTTTCCATCATTCAAAACATCCAGGCTGGCCAGCTCATTGGCTACGGTAACAGGATGGCGCAAACCCAGCAGAGTGGCAGCCGTCCCTACGGCGCACTGCTTGATTTCCGCACACAGACGCGCCAGGGCGGGAACCTGATGCAATCGCTGAAGGCCCGGTATGTTATAGTGCTCTCCCATGGAGAAGGCGTGAAACCCTGCAGCGTCGGCGATTCTAACTTGCTCGGCAAGAGTACGCATCAACATATCGCCGGACCAGCCGAGAGACACCTGAGGATTTAGCTGCACGCAAAATTTCATCGAGGAAGGCTAAAGTAAATTTGTATATCCCTCACCGTGGCCTCTCCCGCAAGGGGAGAGGGTAGCTAAGAAATCTCCCCTCCCGTGACGGGAGGGGATTAAGGGGAGGGTGATTATGCCAACATACTTATTGCTTTCGCTAATAGAGGCGCGGGTCTTTGCAGTCGCGTTGCAAGAGGCGAGCAGCAACCGATTAAAGGACGGACTGTTCCGGAAGAATATTCCGCAAAACCCGCAGGTGATTTCCGCCCACGATCAGAGCGATCTCCTCTTCTTTATACCCATGGCGGATTAATCCCTCGATCAGTTTGGGTAAATCCTCCACCTCCTCGAAGCCTGTCACCAGCGCCGGAGCGTGGAGGGGATGGTGCTGATCTTTAAGAGTGCGGGGCCCGTCGTATTTAACGAAATCGAGTCCCAGAGCCACATGCTCCACTCCGACCAGTTCCACCATGTAGTTCAGATGCTTGAGCAGGTCATCCAGAGAGGCATCTTTCTTGGCGATGCGCTCGGGCAACGCCAGGATTCCCACGAGCCCGCCCTGCTTCGCGATCGCCTTGATTTGATCGTCATCGAGATTGCGTGGATTATCCAGCATTCCGCAGGCGTTGGCATGACTCACGATCAGCGGGGCCTCGGCCGCGTTGAGAGATTGGTAGAAGCCCTCGCGATTCATATGCGCCAGGTCGACGACCATGCCCAGTCGATTCATCTCTTTGATCACCTGGACCCCGAAGCGCGTGAGCCCGCCTTTGGTGCGGTTTTCCCAGACGCCATCGCCCAATTCATTGCGGAAGTTCCAAACGAGCTGCATCGACCTAAGGCCCAGGCGATAGAAGTTCCTGAGTTGGTGAATGCTTCCCTGAAGCGGCCTGGCGCCTTCGAAATGCAACAGGAAAGAGATGTTTCCCGGTTGCGGGCGCTCGGGAAGATCGGCTTTCGTCCGGATCAGAGAAATCATCCCCTCCGATCTCGGCGCTTCTTCGAGAAACATATCGATGTTTTCCAGAGCCGTTTCCAGGTATCGGCCGGTGTTCTGTGAATGAGAATAAGAATCGCCGCAGATCGCGTAGACGCAGAGATTGATCCCGTCGCGAATCAGTCTCGGCGCGATGGCATCGCGAAGGGGGCTCTCTTCTCCCAGGGATCGCCTGTGAAGCTGTTCATAAACATCCCGATGCCCTTCGACCACCACGTATTTGCGCGCCAGCTCTTCGGCTTTCATAATAACTCCACTTAACTTGAAGAAGCTTACTTAATGCGTTACTAATAGCGGCAAAAACAATCGGAAGCAAGCGCTGATCCCCTTGATATATAACCTTAAAAAAGGTGCTGCACGCTGCCTCCTGACCTTCTTCTTTCTCACTGCGGTCTTGTCGTGCGGCCGCTCCTCTCCGGGCACCGCCAGCAATACTTTCCGGGTCAATCTCGGCACGGAGCCTCCGAGCCTCGACTGGTCACTGGCAACGGACCATGTCTCTTTCAATGTCATCGCCAATATCATGGTGGGGCTCACGGAATTTGACAACAAGCTTAAGCCTGCGCCGGTTGTGGCGACGTCGTGGGACATTCTGGACAGCGGCCGGAGAATTCTCTTTCATCTCCGAAACGACGTGCTTTGGACCGACGGCCAGAAAGTGAAGGCTCAGGATTTCGAGTATTCCTGGAAACGGTTGTTGAGTCCCAAAACAGCTTCCGAGTACGCGTACATTCTTTTCGATATTGTGAACGCCGAGGAGTTCCACCAGGGCAAAATCGCCGAGGAATCGCAGGTGGGAGTCCGGGCCATCGACGACGTGACACTGGAAGTCCGCCTGAAGCATCCCGTTTCCTATTTCACTTCCATCACGACTTTTGAGGTGACCTATCCCCAACGCCGGGACATCGTCGAAAAGTACGGCTCGCGCTGGACGGAACCGGGCAACATCGTGACCAACGGCCCATTCCGCCTCACATCCTGGAAACATGAAAACGAGATACGGCTCGCCGCGAACCCTGATTTTTTTCTCGGCAAGCCGGCCATGGAAAACGTCGAGATGTTCATGGTCAATGAAAAAAGCACGGCGCTCGCCATGTACGAGCAGGGCCAGCTCGACTTCATCGACAACCACAGTGTCCCGATTTTGGAAAAACCGCGCCTTTCCAAATTGCCCGAGTTCAAGCTTGTCCCCCAGCTCCGGGGATACTACTACGGTTTTGTCATAGATCGTAAACCGTTCGATGACGTCCGCGTGCGCAAGGCTTTCGCGCTCGCGGTCGATCGCAATCTTTTTCCGAAAATTCTCCACGGGGGAGAAAAGCCCGCCGGCTACTGGATCCCTCCGGGAATGCCGGCCCATAATCCCAAGATCGGCCTCGTCTACAATCCTCCCGAGGCAAGGCGCCTGCTCAGAGAGGCGGGATATCCTGACGGAAGAGGTTTTCCCCAGGTCACGCTGGCGTATAACACCGATGAGGACCACAAGATGGTCGCTGAGGCGGTCCAGGGAATGTGGAAGCGAAACCTGGGCGTCCTGGTGCGCCTGGACAACCAGGAATGGAAAGTTTACCTGAACAAGCTCAACACAGACCCGCCCCATATCTTTCGCCTTGGATGGGGCGCCGATTATCCGGACCCCGACAACTTCATGAAACTTTTCACGTCGCTCAGCGGAAATAACCACACCCGGTGGAAAAACCCACGTTATGACCGCGTGCTGGATATGGCCGCAAGGGAATTTAACGAGCGTAAGAGAAAGAGACTTTATGATGAAGCCCAAAAAATCCTGTGCGAGACCGACATCCCCATTGTCCCGCTGTTCACCACAGCCGAAAGCACCCTTCTCAACCAGCGCTTTACCGGGCTGGAATACAGCTCGATGGGCCGCCTGCTGCTGCGGCAGGTCCGGGCGAAAAGCCAGGTGAGTGGCAAATAGCAAATAGTTAATAGCAAATGGTCAATAGTGGTGCCGATTTCGTCTTCGCGCCATTTGCGATTTGCTATTCGCTATTTGCCAACTTATGTCTTCTTTTCTTTTGCGGCGCATCCTGCTTGGCGGCCTGGTCCTGTGGGTGGTTGTCACTCTCACGTTCGTGCTCATGCGCGTCATGCCCGGCGGTCCTTTCGACCGAGAGCGCCGCTTGCCGCCGGAGGTGCTGGCCAACATCGCTGCCAAATATCACCTGGAGGAGCCGTGGCTTATCCAGTACGGCCGCTACGTGATCAACGTTTTTAAAGGGGACCTCGGCCCCTCATATAAATACCTGGACAGAAGCGTAAGCGAAATTATCGGCGACACTTTTCCGGTTTCGCTCACTCTCGGATTACTCGCTTTGGCGTTGGCGGTGTGCTTTTCCGTTCCTGTGGGGCTGTGGGCCGCGTATTCCGCCGGCTCCTGGATTGATCGGGCCTGCATGCTCGTGGCCACTCTCGGCATCTCGATGCCTCATTTCATTCTCGGATCGCTTCTCATCTGGGTCTTTTCTCTCCAGCTTGGCTGGTTTCAGGCAGCCAGATGGGGATCGCTAACTAGCGCCGTGCTCCCGACGATCACTCTGGCCGCCGCCCCGGCCGCTTACCTCTCTTATCTCGTGCGCTCCACGCTTTTGGAAACGTTGGGAGAGGATTACATCCGAACGGCGCGAGCCAAAGGCGTCAGAGAAATCGTTGTGCTTTTCAGGCACGCCTTAGTCAACTCGTTCATTCCTGTTCTCACAGTGCTTGGGCCTCTGACGGCGGCGCTCGTTACCGGATCCTTCGTCGTGGAGTATGTGTTTGCCATTCCCGGAATGGGAAGATTTTTTATCACTGCGGTGACCGACCGCGATTATCCCATGATTATGGGAGTGACGATGGTCTACACCGCGCTTCTGGTATGCGCCAATCTCGTCGTTGACCTCCTCTACTCCTTCATCGATCCCAGAATAAAAACCCACTGAACAGCCCGGTCTATGAAACAACGCGCAAGGACAACGCATTTTCGCCACAGGCTGTTGCGAAGACCGTCTGTCTTTTGGAGCCTCCTATTTGTCCTGACCGTGACAGTCAGCGGTTTCTTAGGACCCGTCTTCTCTCCTTACGGTTCGGGAGGAATCGAAGAAAGACGTCTGCTGGAAACCCCCAGCTCGAGCCACTGGATGGGAACAGACAGTCTGGGCAGGGATCTCTTCACCCGCGTCCTTTATGGCGCGCGGGTTTCCATTCTGGTGGGATTCGGCACTGCTGTCATCGCCCTCATCCTGGGAACCACCTACGGGATTATTTCGGGGTACTTCGGAGGAAAAACCGACAACTTCCTCATGCGCGTCGTCGACATTTTCTACGGACTCCCCGATCTTCTGATCTTTATTCTTCTTTCGCTGCTATTCGGGCGTAATCTCGCTGGCGTCCTCGTCGCCTTGGGCCTGGTGACATGGGTCCGCTTCGCTCGCATCAGTCGCGGGCAGGTGCTCCAGGTTAAAGAGTTGGCTTATGTCGAAGGAGCCAGGGCTATGGGAGCATCAAATCTCAGAATCATCCGCCGCTACATTCTGCCCAATATATTCGCTCCGGTCCTGGTCACTCTGACTTTCAGCATTCCGGCGGCAATCCTGGCCGAATCGACCTTGAGCTTCATCGGATTGGGGATCAATGATCCCTACAGTCCGTGGGGGACCAGTTGGGGGACGCTGGTTCAGGACGGCTGGCGCGCCATGCGCGCCTATCCGCACATGATATTTTTTCCCGGCGCGGCGATTTTCTTTACGATTCTGGCATTCAACTTTCTCGGCAACGGTCTGAGAGACATCTTGGATCCGAAGGGAAGAGTCAATGGTAAGTAGTCAGGAGTCAAGAATCCTCGCTGCGCGAGGAATTACAAATGACAGATCTCAGATTTCAAATTTGCCATTTGAGATTTGCAGTGACCATTGACCATTGACTATTGACTATTGACTTCACGCTCCCTCCGTTGGCCTTGTAAACTCTTTTAGAGCTATCGCTACAGACGCTTGACAGGGCCGGAGCTTGTCAGATAGTTCATAGGAATGATCATGAATTGCATCCCTCTAAACAATAAACCTGCGACGGAAGGGGCGGGCGTGGAGATCGCAGACGTAAGACCGTGCAGGTTTTTCGGAGGCATAGACGAGAAACAAGCACCGCTGGAGCCTCGAGGCTGTGGCCCATCGGCTGCGATCGGAAGGCGTGCCCCTGACGGAAGCCACCCTTACGACCCAAGCTCAGGGCGTGGTTTCGGGGCATCGTGGTATGGCCGTCCTGTTAAGAGAGGAGCTTTCATTATGGTGATGGCGCGTAGAGAAGATCACCCGCGCATGCGCATGGAGTATGTCCGCTTCGGCAAACTTACTGCAGGGTCCCGATGAGCGCGCACCATCACGACCATGACCATGATACCGGTGCCCAGACGCTGGGCGACCTCGTGAGTGTCGGCATCGATATCGGCTCCTCCACCTCTCATCTCATGTTTTCTCAACTGCGCGTCGGTTACCCATCCTTGCAGCGCCGCCGCCCGGAGATTCTCGAACGCAGGGTCTTGGGCCGCTCACCCGTTGTGCTCACACCGTTCTCGGAAGATTGGAGCATCCAGGCGGAGCCGCTAAAAGAACTCCTGGAGGAGTCCTTCCGTTCGGCCGGAATCCGGCGCGAAGATATCGACACCGGCGCCGTCATTGTGACCGGAGAGGCGGCAAGGAGGGAGAACGCGCGCAAGATCGCCGAGCTGTTCTCGGATGAGGCGGGTCGGTTCGTCTGCGCGACGGCCGGTCCCAGGCTCGAGGCGGTGCTCGCGGCGCACGGCTCCGGCGCGGTCAGCCTCAGCCGCGAACGCGCATGGACACTTTTGAATATCGATATAGGCGGCGGCACAACGAAAGTAAGCCTGGTGATCGAGGGAAGGATCGCAGGAGCAACAACGTTTAATATCGGAGCTCGCCTGATCGCTTTTGAGAACGACGGCCGTTTGGTCCGCCTTGAGAAATCCGGGAAACCGTTTCTCGCTGAAATGAATTGCTCGCCTGCCGTGGGGGACAGAATCGGAAGTGATATTCTCACCCCGGTGGCCTCCAGAATGGCGAGGCTCATCTTCGATCTGCTTGCCGGCGAGCCGCCTCCCTGGAGCGACATTATGGTTATGCCTCCTTTGCTCGAGCTGCCGGCGCTGGATGGCATTCTCTTCTCGGGCGGCGTTTCCGAGTACATCTACGAGCGCGAAAGCGCAGGCTTTGGCGATCTGGGCTCTCTGCTTGGCCGGGAGGTAAAAAAACAGGCGGAGGAAAGAGACTTTCGAATCCTCAACTCGGGCGAGGGAATTCGCGCGACAGTGATCGGCGCCTCGCAATATTCGATGCAGATCAGCGGCGAGACCATCTTTATCCCGGAATCAGTAACGCTGCCGCTTCACAATCTAAGGGTTCTTATCGTCCAGGTGAGTTGGGACGCTCCGATCGACGAGCGCGCAGCCGGCGCGGTGCGGAATGCCGTGACGAGCATGGACGAAGAGATACGAGGAACACCCTTCGCGCTGGTTTTTACGTCGCCGCCCTTCTACGGCTACGGCGCAGCCCAGGATCTCGCCCGGGGAATACGCCGCGCGCTCCTGGCATTAGCGCCCGGGGAGCGGCCGCGCATGCTCGTATTTGAGCAAAACATCGGACGGGTCGTCGGCGAGATGCTGGCGGCGGACTTGAGCATTCCATGTGTCGATGAGATTTCTCTCGACGAGCTCGACTTTATCGACATCGGCGCGAAGGTCGATGGAGAAGGCTACGTGCCCGTCGTAGTGAAAAGCCTCGCCTTCGGCGTGTGATCTCAAACTTCAAAAAACCATTGATGCAGTTTATCCCAAAGTTGTCACCCCGAATGTCTTTATCGGGGGTCCAGTTCCGGTTCCCCTGGATTCCCGATAGAAGCATTCGGGAATGACGACTTCTTGAAAATTGGGGTTGTGTGGGAGGAATGTGCCTCCATCTTCATCCTCTGTGGGCGAGCGTAAGATCATGAAACACTTAGTGGCGAGACCCATCGGCGGCGGCCCGAACCGTGGCGCCCCGACGGCAGTACTCAGGCCCTTAAAAGCATCTTTTCACAGCGGATTTGTCGGTTTCTTGACTCCGGCGGAATTAGCGTGTATTAAAGACCTATAAGGTCTAGAAACTGAGGTTCCATTTATTGGGGAGGAAAAAATGGCGAAGACCTATAAAGAGCTCATGGACGAGGCGCGGAAAGTAGTACCGGAGATGTCCGTCCAAGAAGCCAAGGAGCTACTGGAGAAGGATGGAAGACGCGTTGTTTTGGACGTGCGCGAGCGGGACGAATACCGCGAAGGTCATCTTGAAAGCGCCGTCTCGCTGCCACGGGGCTTCCTTGAAATCAAAGTAGAATCCACCATTCCCGACAAGTCAACGCCGATTCTCGCTTACTGCGCCGGCGGCGTCCGTTCCCTTTTGGCAGGCAAGGCCCTGAAAGAAATGGGATATAACAATGTCATTTCGATGACCGGTGGCTATACGGCCTGGAAGACAGCGGGCTACAAATGGGTTCAGGACAAGCAGTTCACCCCCGAACAGACGATCCGCTATAGCCGGCACTTCCTTCTCCCTGAGGTTGGCGAAGAGGGGCAGGCAAAGCTTTTGGATGCGAAAGTGCTTATGGTCGGAGCCGGAGGACTCGGCTCGCCCTCTGCCTACTATCTTGCGGCAGCCGGGGTAGGGACCCTCGGTATCATTGACAATGATGTCGTCGATCTCTCGAACCTGCAGCGACAGATCCTACACAATAACGATAGAGTTGGGATGCCCAAAACCGAGTCCGCCAAGCTTACCCTGCAATCCCTTAATCCGGATGTGCGCGTGATCCCATACCAGGAGAAGTTGACTTCGCAAAACATCATGGAGATCATCAAGGACTATGACATCATCGTCGATGGTTGCGATAACTTTCCGACTCGTTACCTGGTTAACGACGCTTGCGTGCTCGCGAGAAAGCCGAACGTCCACGGCAGCATCTTCCAGTTTGAGGGCCAGGCCACCGTCTTTTATCCCGGCAAAGGGCCGTGCTATCGCTGTCTCTATCCTGAGCCGCCACCCGCTGAAATGGCGCCGAGTTGCCAGGAAGCGGGCGTTCTGGGAGTTCTGCCCGGACTCATAGGCGTGATCCAGGCCCTGGAGGCCATAAAGCTGATCCTGGGAAAGGGAGAAACCCTGGTGGGCAAACTTCTCTGCTTCAGCACCTTGACCATGGAGATCAACCAGTTGAACCTCAAGTCAGATCCAGCCTGCCCGATCTGCGGCGAGAAGCCTACTATTCGCGAACTGATCGACTACGAAGAATTCTGCAGCCTCAGGGCAGCGCACGCGGCGTAGCAGTTATTCCATAGAACCAAAAAAGGGCCGGCCATACCGCCGGCCCTTTTTTTTGCACAGCGCCTCGATGATGAAAACGGCTGCCCGTTCGGAGGCCCGCGCATCCGATAGGCAGCGGTGGGAATAACCACTGGCCCATTGCGCGGGCTCGGAGAGCGGGCAGCCGCTTTCATGTCCACCGTTGCTATTCGCCATTCGCTATTTGCTATTCACTATTTGCCATTCTGGCTTTCGGGCTACATCCCGACGGCCTTTTTTAGAGCGACAATCTCGTCGCGGGAAAGCGGTCGGTACTCACCCGGGGCAAGGGCGCCGAGCTCGATGGGACCGAGACGCACTCGCATCAGCTTCTCCACAAAACAGCCGAGCGCCTCAAACATGCGGCGAATTTCACGATTCTTCCCCTCGTGAATCTCTATTTCAACCCAGGCATTCTTTCGTAAATGCCGCAGGACCTTTACCCTGGCAGGAGCGGTTCTGCCGTCTTCCAGATGTATGCCCTGACGAAGACGCTCTAAATCTCGCTCTGATGGCCAGCGGCTAAGTTTTACGTGATATCGCTTGCTCACCCCATGACGCGGGTGCATCAGTCGCTGGGCAAGTTCTCCGTCGCTGGTCAAGATCAGAAGGCCTGAAGAATTGTAATCCAGTCTACCCACCGGAAATACCCGTGCCCGTACTCCAAGATCTTCCAACCATGCTCCCACGTTGGGCCGGCCTTCCGGATCTCCCATCGAGGTGATCATGGCGGGAGGTTTATGGAAGAGAAAATAGACGTTTGCGGGCAAGGAAAGGAGTTTTCCATTGACCTTGATTTTATCCTTGTTCGGGTCCGCGCGAACCCCAAGCTCCGTAACGGCCTTTCCATTGACCGTCACCCTCCCCTCCTGAATCCATCTTTCCGCTTCCCTTCGAGAGGCGAGTCCGGCGCGGGCGATTATTTTCTGCAGGCGCTCCATAATGCTCCCCTCTCCGCCAGTGAGCGAGAATGCTCCCCCTCTCCCGCGAGTAAGCGAGTGGGAGAGGGTCGGGGTGAGGGTGAATTTGGCTACTCTTTCTCTTCTACCGGCGGGCTCGCCTGATCGGCAACTTCGGGTGGGAGGGTCATCTCCTCCATTTCCTTTAACGTAGGAAGATGACTTAGGTCCTTGAGATTGAACATTTCCAAGAACTCTGGCGTCGTCCCGTAGAGGAAAGGTCTTCCGGGGACATCCTTGCGCGCAACGGCGCGCACCAGTCGTCGCTCCAGAAGAGTCGAGAGCACGCCATCCACGTCCACGCCGCGAATGGCTTCGATTTCCGGCCGGGTAATGGGCTGCTTGTAAGCGATAATCGCCAGGGTCTCCAGCGTAGCCCGGCTCATTCGAACCGGTTTGGCGCGATGGAGGCTCCTGATCCATTCAGCGTTTTCCCTGGCCGTCCGTAGCTGATACCCACCCGCCACTTCCGTCAGGCGGAAGCCTCGGTCCTGCGATTCATACTCCGATCTAAGATCGCTGAGAGCTGAAAGGATCTCCTGTCTCTCAACTCCCGCCAGCACCGCGCTGATCTGTCTCAGCGTTAGCGGCGCTTCGGCGACAAACAGCAGGCTTTCCAGGACCGATCTCAACCGATTACGCTCCATCGTCCACTCCACCCGGTTCGTGTATCTTCTCCTGTATTTCGTCCGCAGCGGCCGCCAGCTCAATAGTAATAGGGCCGAGTCTCTCTTCCTGCCACACCCTCACCGCCCGGATCTTCACCAGCTCCAGCAAGGCGAGAAACATTACCACAACCTCCAACCGTGATGCCGCCTGTTCAAATAGAGATTGAAAGACGACCCGCCCGACCCGACGCAGGTCGTCTAGCAGCAGAGTCATTTTTTCTCGAACCGATATCTTCTCCAAAACAACTTCGTGCACCGCTTCTCCGGGAAAACGCTCCAGAACGGTTCGGAGGGCTGAAAGCAGATCAAACAGGGAAACGCGCTCGAACTCGATCGCTCCAGCCTCCTCGGCCGGCTCCGGCGGTCGGACAAAAACGTCACGGCGAAGGATCTCCCGCTTCTGAAGCTCCTCCGCAGCATCTTTGAATCTCTCATACTCCAGCAGCCGTCGAACCAGCTCATCCCGCGGATCTCCATCCTCATCATCGTCGGCCTCCCCATCCTCCTCAGGAGGAAGAAGCATCTTCGATTTGATGTGGATCAGGGTGGCTGCCATGACCAAAAACTCGCCCGCCACGTCCAGATTCAGGCTCTGCATCAAGTCCAGCGTAGCCAGATACTGTTCCGTGATCGAAGCGATCGGGATATCGGTAATGCTGACTTCGTTCTTCTTGATAAGATGAAGCAGAAGGTCGAGAGGCCCTTCGTAGATTTCAAGCTGTACCTGGGTGCTCATCAGAGCGGCGCCACTCTCATTAGAGGCCCACCGTGCCGCGGACCTCCTCCATCGTCTCCGCTGCCTTCTCCTGAGCGACGCGGTTTCCCGCCGCAAGGACGTCCTCGACCTCGCCGGGTCGTTTTTCGTAAGCCGCGCGTTTCTCGCGAAAAGGAGCAAGATCCTCGATGACGTGCCGGATCATCACTTTTTTGCAGTCCAGACAACCGATCCCCGCCGTACGGCAGCCGTGGCAAACATATTCGATCTCCTCCAGCGTGCAATAAATCTTGTGCAACTGGAACGCGGGGCATTTTTCAGGCTCTCCGGGATCCTGCCTTCTCGCCCGCGCCGGGTCGGTCATCATCCGGCTCAGCTTTTGTTCGATCTCCTTCGGGGAATCGGAAAGAAAAACCGCGTTGTTGTAGCTCTTGCTCATTTTTCTTCCGTCCAGTCCCGGAAGCTTTTGAGTTTCCGTCAAAAGCACCTGCGGCTCCGGAAAGATCGGCCGGTAAATCTGATTAAAGCGGCGCACGATCTCTCTCGTAAGCTCAACATGCGGCGCCTGGTCCACGCCGACGGGAACTTTGTGAGCCTTGTACATGATGATGTCGGCCGCCTGAAGCACCGGGTAGCCGAGGAACCCATAGGTGGAAAGATCCTTTCCTTCGAGCTCGCGAATCTGTTCTTTGTACGTGGGATTCCGCTCCAGCCAGGGCACCGGCGTTATCATCGAAAGCAGCAAATGCAGCTCGGCATGCTCCTTGATTCGGGATTGTCGAAAAAGGACACTCTTCGTGGGGTCGAGCCCTACGCTCAACCAGTCCATAACCATTTCCAGGGTGCTCTGTTGAATCCCCTGGGGCGACGCATAGTCCGTGGTGAGAGCATGCCAATCCGCGACAAAGAAATAGCAGTGGTAGTTCTCTTGCAACCGTACCCAATTTTTCAGAGCTCCATGCAGATGCCCCAGGTGAAGCCGTCCCGTAGGCCTGGCGCCGCTAACGATCGTTTCCATGTTGTTGATTTTATCGGTCCTAGACGATGAAATCGAGTACCCCAAGCACAAAACGAATGGCCGGTCCCATGAAGAAATCGAGAGCGCGGGTCATGAGCAGGAGAAAAACGATCAGAAAGCCATACGGCTCAACTCTCGCGAGAGTAGAAGAATGAGGCTCAGGCAGGAGCCCCACCGCCACCCTTCCTCCGTCCAGGGGCGGAATTGGCAGAGCGTTGAAAACGGCCAGGATGACGTTAATGACCACGCTGTTCTTCGCCATCAACGCCAGCGGCGTTAGAATCGCCAGCAGGAATGAAGAAAAGCCGCCCGCAGGCGATAGTTCCAACGAGAAGAGGAATCGCAGGAGCAACAGGCTGGCCAAGGCCAGAAGAAGGTTCGTCGCCGGCCCGGCCAAAGCTACCCAGACCATGTCCCTTCGCGGATTGTTCAGATTATAAAAGTTGACCGGCACCGGTTTGGCGTAACCGAAGAGAAACGGCGACTGTGCGACGATCAGGAGAAGAGGAAGAATAACGGTGCCGAAAAGATCGATGTGCGGAATCGGGTTGAGCGTCAATCTGCCCATCCGAGCCGCAGTCGAATCCCCCAATCGATTGGCCACCCACCCATGCGCCACCTCGTGAAACACAATGGCGACAAGAACCGGCAAGGCCCAGATGGAGATCTGCCGAATTATCTCAACGACCATCTCTTTTTAATACGGCACCCGGGTCGAAAACACAAGAAGGATTTGATTCGAGGACGTTGACCGCTCCCTCCACGCCAATCGCCATGGCGACAACATGCTGCCAGCGCTCAGCCTATGGGCGAAAAGCTATAGTGAAAGCAATAAAAAATATGTTGACATAAATGACCCTCCTCTGAATCCCCTCCCGTCACACCCCAGTGCAGCTCCGTCTACCCCCACCCCACCCTGTGATCAGAATCTTCATCTCATTGAGTTTATGGCGTTATTTGGGTTCAGGCGTTCCTTCATTTCCACATTCGCGGGTCAAAATGGAATGGAACGGGCTTGTTGATGCGAATCCGCTTAAGATCGCGGTGGGCCGGGTTGATCAGATAATTACATTCATCCGGGATTACCGCCGAGGGGACAGCCAAGACCAAAGTGGAGCCCCTCCTTACCCATGCCGTTCCAATGTCTTGCAAGGCTCCCGGGGCAGGATAGCGCCGCCAGCCCGAAGGAAGATCCGCGATCTCAATAGACTCAATCGCGATGCCGTCCGGAATGTCAGCCGAGATGGCTATCAGATGTTCGGGCGCTGTATCCGGGTCTACATGGACAAAATATTCTAGTGCGGCCAGAGACAATGACCCGGAAGTATAGACGACGGAAACGCCGGGGTGGTTCCAGCGCCCCCCATGCCGGCGAGCCCCCGCACCATCAAAGGCCTGATGGCTCTTGAAACAGATGCGCCAGACGCGCACTAGCTCACGACACCATGCTCAATGCGGCCCAGGACATCTTCAACCTGCCTGGAGCCGATGTCGCTGTCGAGAAGCTCCAAGGGAACTCGATTCTCCAAGGCACGGTTAGGTCTCCGCAGCCATCGGGCAGCCTTTTCCTCGCTCCCCAAGACCTCCGCGGCCTGGGCGCCGATACGCGCGAGCCGGAGCAGTCGATCCGACTCATCGGCACGAAGCCTCCGCTCCTTCTTGCGGCGGGCGAGCGTCCGCTGAGGCAAGCGGAGGACAGTCCCGGTCTCGTCACGGGTCAGACCGAATTTGGCCATCACGACCTCCACCGAGGCGTAGGGCAGCCCTGCGTTTGCAGTCTGTCGAAGTTCACTCAAGCTGGAGATCCGCCGCCTAAGGACCTTGCGACCTCCCAAC
>JACQUW010000404.1 GCA_016210115.1 Deltaproteobacteria bacterium
CCGAGCTACCACTGACATACGTCTCAGAACAGTCTGTGCCGCAATTGATTCCCGAAGGAGAGCTGGTTACTGTTCCACCACCATCTCCGCCTTTTGCGAGGTTAAGCGTATAATTAGTCGGCGCTGGAGTCGTGGTGCTCGAGCACTCGTCGTTGGAATAGGAGGAGTAACCAGACTCATTAAAGGCTCTAACTCGATAACAGTAGGTGGTGCCATCCGCAAGGCCGGAATCATGATAGAAGGAAATATTTGGACCCACACTGGCAATGGGAACAAACGTTCCCGAAGCTCCCGTCTTCCGCTCGATATCAAAACCAGATTCGTTATTGGCATTGTCCAACCACGTTAAGTGGAATTCTGCGCCGTTAATTTCTGTTTTGACTGCGGCGATCGCCGCAAGGATCAAGAGCGGAATCAGTACGAGGGTATGAAAACGATATCTTGTGTGCCCCACAATTACCACCTCCCAAAGGTGCCCTTTTGTTTCCAGAGCGATACAGCCTTCGGAAAGTGGCTGGATCTGCCCGGCAGCCCTGCCGCCATATCCTGATTGTTTAGAACTTAGGCCGCTGGCTTTGCGTCCCACCCTTTCGGATGGTTTGCCTTTATCGGGTTAACGTCTTTGTCGGTGGCGTGAGCAAGTGTTATGCCATCGATCCACCTCGCTTCTGGGACATTTACGAGAATTGACTCCGTTCGCAAAAAGCACATAATCGGAAATCTGGAAGCCTTTCAAAATTGGTGGTTCTGACCACCGCTATTTTCCCATTAAAATTGTGCGATGAAACACATTTTCGTTTGAGGGACTCACGGAAGTGACAAAAATTGTCAAAAAGAGCCAGGTGAGCCTTTGCATAGCGCAAAAGCGCATGGTGCATAGCGGTGTGTGATGGTCCGCTTCTTCTAGTTCTGCCGCCTACCACCGGCCGCCTGGTTTTTGGCTCTGTAGAGCCGAAGACCGGAGACCGAGGACGGCTGACTGCAAAGAGTTGAGGGTTAAGAGTTTAGGGTTGAGGGTAGATCAGGCCTGGTTTCTGCTTACCGGCTTTTTTGCTCCTTTGATTCTGCCGGCTGCCAGCTTGCCCCTTGTTTGTCTTTTAGTCCCGAAAGTCATACTCTTTTTTCTGCCGGCTGTCGGCTGCCGCCTGCCCGCTGGTTGTTTCCTGTCCTATAGTTCTGCCAACTGCTAGCTGCCGCCTGCGAGCTGTTTTGGGGGGATCTTATGAAACGAAGAATTATTGTTGTCTCAGCTTTATTAACGGTTCTCTTGGTCGTGGCCGCCTATTTCTGGATTGGTAATACTCCTGAGAAAAACCGGGAAAAATACCTCAAGAAGGGCCGCGAATATGCGGCTCAGGGAAAAAGGAACGAAGCCATCATCATGTTCAGGAACGCTCTAAAGGCTGATCCACGAGCTGCAGAGGTCCACCACGAGCTTGGACTCGCATTGCTCCAAAGCAGCGACTTCAGAGGGGCGTTCGGCCAATTCCTTCGAGCTGTGCAGCTTAAACCTCAGATGGTCCCGGCCAGATACCAACTGGGCAATTTTTATTTGCTCGGCCGAGATGTTCCCAAGGCCAAGGAGCAATTGGAGCAGATCCGCGCCCAGGACGGGAACTCCGTGGAGGCTCGTTACCTGGCTGCCCGAATCGCCCTTGTTGAAAAGGATCCTGATAGCGCGCTCAGAGAACTTCGAGAGACTTTGGCCAGAAATCCCAAGATGGCGCCTTCCGAGATAGCCAACACTTACATCAATATCGGGGCAACCCTCGCAATAAAGAAGGATTACAAAGGGGCAGAGGATGCTTTCAGAAAAGCTCTGGAGGTCGCCCCAGGGTCGCTCCAGGCTCGAATCGCCCTGGTGAATCTTTATTTAGCGATGGGAACGCAAAACAAAGCCGAAGATGAATTACTGGCGGCGAGCAAGGCCGACCCGGAGAATGAAGCGCTCTTACACCTACTTGGCCAATTTTACGTTCGTATCCGCCGGTTTGAGGACTATGAGAAGCTTTACCAGGATCTGCTGAAAAAGAAGCCGGATTCTCTGATCGCAAAGAAACGTTTGGCGGAGGTAATGATTGAAAAAGGGGATTTTAAGCAGGCCAAGGCATTCACCGAGGCTATTTTAAAAGCTACCCCCCAGGATACGGACGGTCACTATTATCGCGGCCGGCTTTATCTTGTGGAGAGGGATTACCAAAAAGCAATTGGCGAATTCTCTTTGGTGAATAAGAATGCTCCCCGATTTGCCCCAGGATATTATTATCTAGGGTTGGCTCAGCTGCAATCGAATCAGCTTCAGCAGGCCAAAAGCGCTTTGGCGAAAGCCACAGAATTGAGTCCGCTTTGGCCGCAACCTCGTTTGACTCTGGCGCAGATTCATTTAGCCGCTGGAGATCATGATCTGTCCTTACAAGAGACGGAGAAAGTACTGGAAGCATACCCCAACAGTCCGGCCGCGCTCGTTACGGCTGGCGCTGCGCGTCTTAGAAAAGGAGAAACGGAGAAAGCGCTGGCGCTTTTCAGAAAAGCTCAGAATATCAACCCCAAAGACCCGATTCCTCATGTCAATCTTGGAGCTGTTTATCTGGCCCAGAAAAATCTTCCAATGGCTTTGAAAGAGTACGAAGAAGCTCTAAAACTAGACCCGGATAGAATGGAAGCCCTGAGTTCCATTGCCCGTATCTACGTGTTGCAAAAAAAGCCCAAGGCTGCCATTGATCGGGTGGGACAACAACTAAAAACCACCAAAAATCCGCCTCTGGTCTATCAGCTTCTCGGACAATTGTACCTTCAGGAAAAGGAATACTCCGCGGCCATCAAGCACCTTGAAAAGGCTGTTGAAATTAATCCGAACCTCCTGTCCGCCTATTATCTTATTGGAAATGCTCATACGGCTCAGAAGAACTTTGACAAGGCCATCGATGATTATCAGAAGGTTCTCCGGGCCAATCCCCAGGCGTTTAGAGTCCATATGCTCTTGGGTGTTATTTATGACCTTAAGCAGGAGCCCGCCAAAGCCATCGAGCATTATCAAAAGGTGTTAGATATCAACAAGAATTTTGCCCCCGCCGCCAACAATCTCGCCTGGCATCTGTCAGAACGCGGCGGGAACCTCGATGTGGCTCTCAGGTGGGCGCAAAAAGCCCGTGAGCTTGAGCCGGACGCCCCGCATATAGCTGACACTCTCGGGTGGATATACTACAAGAAGGGAATATACGCGACGGCCGTTTCGCTTCTCAAAGAAAGCAGCGAAAAATTCCAAAACAATAACCCCACGGTTCTCTACCATCTTGGCATGGCCTCCTATCGGAGTGGCGACCAATCTCTAGCCCGTCGCGCGCTTAACCAGGCTCTGAAGCTTGATGGATCCTCTCCCTGGGCAGAAGAAGCCAGGAAGGTGCTGGCAGAGCTAGGAACTAGCGGTCAGCCGGCAGCAGGCAGTAGGCAGTCTCGATAGACTAGCTGGCAGGGATCTCTCGGCAGGAACAACAGACCAAAAGGCAGGGAGCAGCGGATTCTACTGTCATGTCTTCAAATTTTAGGCAAGTGCCTGCTGTAGTGTGTTCGCCGGGTTTTCTCTTATAGCCTTTTCGCCTTGCTCTTTACACTTCCGTATGCCGTCGTGCTTTTCTCTGCCAGCTGCCAGCTGCCTTCTGCCAGCTGATCTTGGCTCTGGACTTTCTAAAAGATGTTGATTTTTTATTCCTTTATTTCCTTTGCCGCGGCGCTGCTTTGCGCCTCGTTGGGAATCCTGTTTCTCGTCAAGGACAGGCGCTCGTTCGTGCATCGGACGTTTTTCCTTGGCACGACCGCCTTAGCCCTCGAACAGGGTTTCATGGGATTGGCCTTTTTGGACGGTCTGGCTCTGGATGGCTTTCATTGGCTGCTCCTTAAGTATATAGCTTCATCGCTGGTACCCGGCGCCTGGTTTTTCTTCAGCCTCAGTTTTGCCAAAGCCAACTACCAGGACATAGTCCAACGATGGAAATGGCGGGGGCTTGTCGCATGTGCCTTGCCAATCATCTTGGTGACGGTCTTCCAACATGACTTATTTGTCCTGCCCTCATCCGGCTATCCCTCACGACCCGTCATTCAATTGGGTTGGTCCGCCAAGCTCCTCCACATTTACTTTCTGCTTCTGTCCGTTGTCATCTTGACACTCCTGGAAGGAACGTTCAGAGCCTCCACAGGTGATAAGCGCTGGCGGATTAAGTTCACGATTCTAGGAATCGCCAGCATTTTTGCCGCGCGTATTTACGCAACGAGCCAGGAACTCCTGTTCGGCGCCGAGATTCCGGACGTTGAAGCTATTAATGCTTTGGCAGGAATTTTTGCCTCTGTTTTATTCTCTGTTTCGTTAGCCCGCAATCGCGTGATGCACCTGGATCTGCACGTTTCTCAGGCTCTGTTGTGGAATTCGCTCACGCTCCTGGTAACCGGCGTCTATCTCTTAGGGGCAGGATTATTGGCCAGGGCGATTCAAATATCAGGAGGCGCCCGCATCCTCCCTGTCGGGACCTTGCTTATGTTTCTGGCCCTGGTAGCTCTTGGGGTGTTGCTAATGTCCGACCAGTTGCGCCAGCGAGCAAAGCGCCTCCTTACTCGTCATATGCAACGCCCGCACTATGATTACCGAAACATTTGGACCACGTTTACTTCAAGGACATCATCGCTTCTCAGAATGGAGGAACTCTGCGCTGCTGTAGTGAAAATGGTGTCAGAGACGTTTGGCGTTCCGGATGTCTCAATTTGGCTGATGAACGGCTCCTTGAATCAGCTCAAACTGGCCGGTTCCACTTCCATGTCGCCGCTTCAAGCCGGGCAGGTTTTCGGGTATGTGCCAATGGAACTTGCCATTTTCATGGAAGAACAATCCTTTCCCGTCGATTTCGAAAACTCCTCGAACACCAAAGCCAACGCGCTCAAAGAGCAGCATGGACAATTTTTTCGCGGCGCTTCAGCCCGCTATTGCGTTGCCCTCGCTTCAGGTCGGAAATGGGTGGGTCTGATGTTTCTGGGGGATCGGCTGACTGGCGAGTCGTTTTCTTTTGAGGACCTGGACCTGCTGCAGACGCTCGGTGATCATGCCGCAGCCTCGGTTCTCAACCTTACGCTGGCCCAGGAGCTGATGCAGGCGAAGCAATTGGAAGCTTTTCAGACTGTGTCGGCTTTCTTCACGCATGATCTCAAAAATCTGGCTTCCTCGCTTTCCTTGAGCCTGCAGAATCTAAACACCTATTACAACGACCCGGGATTTCGCGCCGATCTCTTAAGATCGATTTCCAAAAGCGTGGAAAAAATAAACAGCATGTGCGGCCGCGTATCGTCGCTCCGTCAGGGAGCGACACTCAAAAGGAGCGAGGTCAATCTCAATAAAATTATCAAATCGACTTTGGCGGAGTTAAACGGCCGCCTTAAGGCTTCTCTCAATGAAAATCTCGGACCGCTCCCCAAGATAGCTGTGGATCAGGAAGAAATCCAAAAAGTTGTTGTGAATCTTCTCCTTAATGCCCAGGAGGCGGTTGGCTCTGACGGCGAAATCCGTGTGAGCACCGAACAGCAAAACGGCTGGATCATCTTATCTGTTCGCGATAACGGGTGTGGCATGTCCAAAGAATTCATATCCAATTCCCTCTTTCGCCCATTTCAGACAACGAAGAATCGGGGCATGGGTATCGGGCTTTTTCAAAGCAGGAGGATTGTCGAGAGCCATCGAGGAAAGATAGAGGTGGAAAGCGAGGAAGGAAAAGGCACTACATTCCGCGTGCTTCTTCCGGTGAAAGATACCACCGAAAGGGTGTAGCGTGTGGGGTATCAGGTGTAACAACAGGGTGTAGGATGTTGTACGTAAGGGAGGAGGAAAAATGCAAAGCTACAAAGACTTGGTAGTTTATCAGAAAGCTTATGAATTGTCTCTGGAGGTCTATAAAACCATATAAAACCACACAAAGTTATCCCAGGGAAGAAATTTACGGCCTCGTTTCGCAGATGAGGCGAAGCGCTGTTTCGATCCCGTGTAATATCGCCGAGGGATATCGAAGAGGTCACCGAAAAGAGTACATCCAGTTTCTTCATGTCGCTCACGGTTCGTGCAGTGAGTTGGAGACTCTTCTATCCTTATCAAAAGATCTATCTCTAATTGAGGAAGAAGCGTTCTAAAAATTGTATCAGCTACAAGAGGAAATATCCCGATTGCTTAGGGCTTTGATAGCATCGCTGTCAAAAAAATAGGGTATAGGGTGTAGCGGGTAGCGTGTAGAGAAACGCGCGAGAACACTCTTCACTTTACACTCAGCGCTTATACTGCTATGCCTGACACCCTATCCCCTACACGCTATACCCCTTGCCCGTGGGCAACTGAACACTCAACACTTTACACTTAACACTGATACCGCTATGCCTGACACGCTACCCCCTACACCCGACCCCCTACACCCTTCCCTCGACCGTCTTCTCATCGTGGATGACAACGAGGAGATCCGGACGCAACTCAAGTGGGCTCTCGTCAAGGATTATGAGGTCTTCGTGGCCGGAGACAGGTCGACGGCGTTGGAAGTTTTTGAAAGCCAGCGGCCCGCTGTAATGACACTTGATCTGGGACTGCCCCCCCTCCCGCAGGACGTGGAAGAAGGATTTGAAACTCTTGGCGCTGTACTCCAGAAAGATCCTGCCACGAAGGTGATTGTCATTACCGGACGTGACGAACGCGAACATGCTCTCAGGGCTGTCGGACAGGGCGCATACGATTATTTCTGCAAGCCTATTCAAATCGAAGAGCTCAAAGTGGTTCTTCGCCGCGCCTACCATCTCTCGCGGCTTGAGCGGGAGCATCGGGAATTGCTCAGACGCGTAGCAGGCGATTCTTTTGAAGGCATGCTCGGTGCAAGCCCTCAGATTCAAGAGGTGTTCGCTGCCATCCGAAAAGTGGCAACCACGGATGCGCCGGTTTTGACTACAGGGGAAAGCGGGAGCGGAAAGGAGCTTGTGGCGCGCGCCATCCATCGCCAAAGCGCCAGAAGAGATGGCGCGTTTGTCGCCATCAATTGCGGAGCCATTCCGGATACCTTATTGGAGAGCGAGCTATTCGGTCATGAGAAAGGTGCCTTTACGGGGGCCCATATTCAGCGCAAGGGCCGGATCGAGACGGCCCAAGGCGGGACGCTGTTTCTCGATGAGATTGGAGAGCTTTCGCCGTTGCTTCAGGTCAAACTCCTCCGTTTCCTGCAGGAGCATCGGATCGAAAGGCTTGGAGGCCGGGAAGAGATTCAGATCGACGTAAGAGTGATTGCAGCAACCAACACAGATCTGAAACAGGCCATGAACAACGGCCGGTTTCGTGAAGATCTCTATTACCGGTTAGGGGTCGTAATTATTTCTGTGCCCCCACTGCGGGAGCGGCAAGGTGATATTTCGCTTCTGGCAAAGGCAATGCTCAGCCGGTTTTCAGTGGAGAACGGCAACAAGATAACCGGCTTTACAGCCGGCGCTCTACGCGCCCTGGAGACTCACTCATGGCCCGGAAATATTCGTGAGCTGGAGAATCGAATCAGGCGCGCGGTCGTTATGGCCGAAGGTTCGAAGCTCACCCCTGACGATCTTCAGTTGGACGGCGGATTCTCGCCAACGGCGAGCCTTAATCTTCGGGAAGCCCGTGAAGCGCTAGAACGCACCCTAGTCCAGAGAGCGCTTATGAGGAATAAAGGCCGCTTAACCCAGGCCGCTGCAGACTTGGGGATCAGCCGTCCTACCTTATATGAGTTGATGGAGAAATTGGGGATTGGCAAGAAGTGAGGATGGATATTGTAAAGAAATCCGACGATTCGCATTTATGCGCCGGATCGACGCTAAGCCATTGTTTTGCCTCAATTTTATTTACAGATGCCAACCTGAGGCAAGATCGATGTCAGGAAAGTTTACGTTTTCATATACGTTCGAAGAACGATCATGAATAATTACGCACGGCAGTATCAGAAGAAACAGTCGATAAATCAGCCTGTTAATACGATAGGGTCAACGGAAGAAAACTATCGCCCTGCCATGGCATAGCCGTTGCTTAGGTGTTCTTCTACAACCTAGTGAAGGGGGATATGTAAATGACTATAAAAAGCAAATTATCCAGAATCATTGTAGGGGCAGTGGCGATCTTGCTATGCGCCTCCTACTCGCATGCCGATTTAGTGCTGCGGCTGGACGACCCGGCCGTCGGGGTGGGTTTTGATGTTGTGATTGTGGATAACGTCGGAGGTACGCACCCGGATTCAAATCCGGTGCTCGGAGCGGTAACGTTCATTGGCACTGTCGGTGTCTGGGTTGTGAACGTGACTACTGCCTTATCTAAACCGCTTCCGCCAAACAGCCCCAGTGTAGCGCACATTGATCTAAACTCTGTAAACACTTCAACGGGGGCCGGCACGCTAATCATTCAGAATACGGACGAAAATTTCCAACTGGTTCCTTTCGGCATAAATTTTCGGAGCAACATCGGAGGTACTCTTGCCCCAGGCAGCTTGACTTACCAGGAGTGGATGGATTTCGCCAATGTTCATTTCGGTATGGGCGGTCCTACCCCCGGTCAGCTGGGCCCGTTCGCCGGTCCAGGAGCCTTCTCCAGCACGCTCACGACGGTCGTCCCTTATGGCGGTCAGCTTTTTTCACTGACGGAGGAGGTCACTCTGGTACATACGGCGGCTGGAACTAGCAGTTTCGATGCGGAAAGCCATCTCGAGGCAGTTCCCGAACCAGCCTCTCTTCTTCTCCTTGGGAGCGGGCTCATGGGTCTGAGCTTCCTGGGCCGGAGGAAATGGGCGAAGGGCGGTAAAAAGTAGCTGTTATTATTATTCCGGGGAGTGGAGTTGTTGGTTGAAACCAACACCCACTCCCCACCTCTCCCCAATACGACAACGAGGTTCCTGCCACCATGAAAAACCACCAATGGGTAACACTGACTCTGGCACTGCTTCTCTTTGCTGTTACGACCAGTACTCCACTTCAGGCGGACATTGTTAACTTCGGTGTCGATATCAAGTCGAACAAGACATCCTCCCCGGTGGGGTTTTATAATGGCCAGCCGGCAAAGGGAGGAAACAACGGGGCCTTGCTGTTTTCGTTCGATCGCCAACTCGAGTTCAGTATTGGCACTCCAGGACTTAGCGCAAACACTCTCGAAGGGTTTGAATTGTTCTTGGATGCTGAACTTGTCGAGTCGAGCGACCAGTTTAAGATCTACCTGTTCGATGGTACCATCCCGGTGTTGATCGGTTCTGCGGCCGACAGCTCTCGCATCGCGACCAAGATCCCCGTCGAAGCGGGACCGGTGGAAACGCACATAAACACGGTTTATGCCGGCGACGTAGACAATACTTTTTTCCATTTTGGTCCTGCCAGCCAGTTCAGTGACGAAATTCTCAATGGTGCGTTAAAAGTCCGGATTCAGCAGGCGAATGGAATCGCCCGGCTTGATGGTGTCAATCTTCAGGTGGACTACGCGCTGGTTTCGCCACCGCTACCACCAATCATTTTGGATGATCCAAACCTGCCGGTGGATTCGGATCTGCCCTCCTCGCCAGTTTCGCATCACCCTGAACCTGCAACGGTCATTCTCCTGGGTTCAGGTCTGGCAGGTCTGGCTCTTGCGCGCGCAAAGCGATTCAAAAAAGCACGGAGTACCGGGAACTGAACTCGATACCTATGCCGCACACCCCTACGTTTTAGCCTCTTTCTAACGACTGACCTCCAAAGTTAAACTTTTCCTCCATCTCCGGAATTCTGGAGAGGTTTTTATGCCCAAACACATCAGGATTCTTGCTCTCCTGGCAGTTTTCGTCGGTTGCCTTGCTCTCTTGTACCACGACGTGGTTGCCAGATTGGTCACAGATTGGATCATAGACGAAAACTATTCCCACGGCTTTCTCATTGTGCCCGTTGCGTTATACCTGGCATGGGAGCGGCGGCACAGGCTTCAGGCGGCGCCGCGGCGGCCGAGCAATTTCGGTATCGCGCTTGTCCTGCTGAGCATTGCTATCCTGATTGCAGGAGAACTGGGAGCCGAGTTGTTTCTGACCCGCATTTCTCTCCTCGGTACCCTGGCAGGGGTGGTGTTGTTTCTCTGCGGTTGGCATTGGCTAAAGATCCTGGCCTTTCCGCTTGCGTTTCTCATATTGATGATTCCCATTCCCTCTATCATCTTCAATCAAATTGCGTTTCCGCTCCAGCTTTTCGCGGCCCGGCTTGGCGAGATATCTCTGTTAGCTTTTGGCGTCCCGGTGCTAAGAGAGGGCAACCTCATTATTCTGGCCACTACCACCCTCGAGGTTGTGGATGCTTGCAGCGGTATTCGGTCACTGGTTTCCTTGCTGACCCTGGCAATCCTTTATGGTTACTTCATGGAGCGCAGGCCCGGCCTTCGGGTTGCGATTGCGGTAGCGGCGATCCCGATTGCGATTTTTACCAACGGATTCCGTCTTTTCGGCACAGGCGTGGGCGTGCACTATTACGGTCCTCAGGCCGCTGAGGACTTCTTCCACACATTTTCAGGGTGGATTATTTTTGTTACAGCGTCTGTCCTGATTGTTGTGCTGCATCGTCTTCTCCTCGTAGTATTTCCTTTGCCGTCAAAAACCGAGAACGAGGAACAACCGAAACGCGGCGTCGCCGAAGAAAACGGCGGCGCAGAACGGCTATACGCGCGCATCGGGCTTTTGACTATCTTTCTGATCATTAGCGGCATTTATGTGCACGGCACTCCTGCCAGCGAAGCGGTGACGGTGCGCGCGCCTCTTTCTGCTTTTCCTGCACAAATCGGAAACTGGCGGGGCCAGCCGACACTGCAATTTAGCGACAAGATCGTCGCTACCCTGGGTGTAACCGACTATTTAAGCCAGTATTATCGCAAGCCAGACGGGCCTCCCGTGCATTTGTACGTGGGATATTATCAAAGCCAGCGTCACGGCGAGACCATGCACTCTCCCAAAAACTGTCTGCCAGGATCTGGTTGGCAGCCCGTCGCGACTGGCCGGATCATCATTCCACTCGCTAACGGCGCTCCCATTGAGGTAAATCGGTACCTGATTCAGAAAGGCACTGAAAAACAGTTGGTGCTCTACTGGTACCAGAGTCATGGACGCGTCGTGGCGAGCGAGTATTGGGCCAAGGTCCATCTTGTCTGGGATGCGATCCGATTGAACAGGACCGATGGCGCGCTGGTCCGCGTCATCAGCCCGATCGCAGCCTCCGAAGAAGCCGCGGAGCGCCAGGCCGTGGAATTCGTAAAAATGTTCTTTCCGCATCTGAGCAGGCACCTGCCAGTCTAGGGTAAGAGCGAGTTTGGTTTCATCTCCAACGACATTGAGGCCCTTCGGAATCGCAAAATCTCCCCCCGGATCGAGTCCGGGGCAGGCTCTGGCCCCTCTTTTCCAAAGAGGGGAACTCGTAGTGACTGAGCGATAAGCTTGAAAAACATCCTGAAAAATCGTCCAGGCTCTAAGCCAGCTCTGATTGTGGAAGACAACCTGGACCACCTTCAACTGCTCCAGATGGAGCTTAAATCGTTCGGCTGGGACTCGATTGCAGCAGTTGATGGGCGCGAGGCTCTGGAAAAAGTAAGGGAGCGCGAGCCAAGATTCATTTTGTTGGATCTCATGATTCCCCAAATTAGCGGCATTGAAGTGCTTCGAATTCTCAAGAGCGACCCCACCTATCGGAAAATTCCGATTCTTGTTGTTACAGCTTTGGCCGCGGCAGATATAAGAGAAAAATGTTTGAGCGCGGGTTGCGATGACTTCCTGCTCAAGCCGTTTACCCGTCAGGATCTGGAGACGCGCTTGAGACGGATAGTGTCTTGATGCGGTTCATCGCCCTCCTTAAATCCTCCCGGAAGGGGGCGGAATAATAATATGGTAGTCGGTTTTCCGTAATCTCGCGAAGTAATTGGCTAACCAACCCTCGATTCCGAGAAAGCGACAAGGAAAGGAAAAATGCCATGTGTGGTATTGTTGGTATAATAGGAGAAGGAGAGGTTGCGCCTCTTTTGGTCAAGTGTCTTAGCCGGCTAGAATATCGCGGCTATGATTCCTGCGGCCTGGCTACGCTCAACTCCGTCGGTATCGAAATCAGAAAAGATATCGGGCCGGTGGAGGTGGTGGCTTCCCGCCAAAATCTGGACCTGGCCCATGGCTCCACAGGCATCGCCCATACCCGATGGGCAACTCACGGCGGGGTCTCCCGGGAGAATGCGCACCCGCATTTTAGCTGCGACAGAAGTTTTGCCGTGGTTCATAACGGAATTATTTCGAATCATCACATTTTACGGGCGCAACTTGAGGAGCTTGGCCATCACTTTAGCTCGACGACAGATACAGAGGTTTTCTCCCATCTACTGGAAGAGGAGTGGCGGCCCGGAATCTCGGTCGAGGAGAGTTTTGTTCACGCGCTGCGCCGCCTGGAGGGAACCTTTGCGATCGCCATGATCTCCGCGCACGACCCAAAGCGAATTTTCTGCGCTCGCGAAAAGAGCCCGCTTACCTTAGGAATAGCCGCTGGAGCAAATATCGTGGGTTCGGATGTCAATGCGTTTCTTTCCTACACGCGGCAAGCAGTCTTATTGGATGATGGGGAATATGCCGTGGTTTCCAAGAACGATTTTCGAGTCAAGGAGATCGCGACGGGCAAAAGCCGAGAAAAACAAATAGTGCAGATCGAATGGAACATCGAGGGCAGCGAAAAGGCAGGCCATGCCCACTACATGGAAAAGGAGATATGGGAGCAGCCTGAGGTTATCAGGCGGGCCATGGAGGTATCCCAGCAAGAGATTGTTTCTCTGGCGCGCCTCATCGTTGAGGCGCCACGAAAGCTCTTGATCGGCGTCGGAACGACCTATTATGTTGCGTTATTCGGCCAATATCTGCTAGCCTCTCTGGCGGGTGAGTTTGCCCCGGCTCTTTCTTCTGACGAGGCGGCTAACCTCGCGCTGCCGGATCCTGACACCTTGCTTCTTGCGATTTCCCAGTCGGGGGAGACTTTCGATACTCTTCAGGGGTTGCGAATGGCGAAAGCGGCGGGCGCCAGATCAGCAGCCATAGTGAACGTGCCCGGTTCCTCAATGACGCGTGAGGCCGATCTTGTCATTCGCCAGAACTCTGGGCCAGAAATCTGCGTGATCAGCACGAAGGCCGCTATGGCTCAGATGGTGCTTCTGACCCGCCTCGCTATTGAGCTGGCCTATCTGAAGGGTCGTGGTCGCGAGATACAGGCTTTCAAAATCATTGACGAGCTGGACCGCCTGCCCGAAATCTTCGAAACGATGTTGAAGGATCTGCAGCAACGGGTGCGCAGGCTTGCTCTTCAGTATAAGGACAAGCGTAACTGGTTCTTTCTTGGCCGTGGCATTTATACCCCTGTTGCCTATGAATGTGCTTTAAAAATGAAAGAGGTGACCTACCTACATGCCGAGGGGATGTCTGCGGGTTTCCTGAAGCATGGAACCCTATCTCTCATTGATCCGGAAACTCCAAGCATTTTCCTAATGCCTCCCATGGAAGAAAAGGCGCTCTATGATCTTACGATGGGGAGCCTGGAGGAAGTGCGTGCCCGGAGTGGTCCTGTTATCGCTTTTAATCCAAACGAAGAGCGCGGAAAATTTGATGAAGAGCTGTCTTTGCCGAAAGTCTCTCCTTGGGTGGCGCCGCTGCTTCATCTGGTCGCGGGGCAGCTTATGGCGTACGAGACAGCCGTGGCGCTCGAAAGGGATGTCGACCGTCCGCGATCTTTAGCCAAATCTGTCACGGTCGCGTGACAGTAAAACGCTAGGAGCAAAGAACAAGAGTAGCGGGCAGGAGGCAGCTGGCGGGTGACGGAACTATAAAACAGCAAAGAGCACGGAGCCTGGAGCATAGAGCAAGCAGGAGGCAACTGGCAGAACTATAAGGACAGCGCCGGTCCTGGCAACTGAGTCACAAACGAAACGAAATGAATTATACTCAAGAAAAACATTCAAGACTGACGAAAGGAGCCGGAACAAACATGCAAATGGCAGACGAGAATTTGTCAACACCGCAATACGAAGTTGCGGGAAAGGATTTAGAGCGAAAGATCCTGGATCGCTCAGCGAGGCTCGGCGTTATCGGGCTGGGATACGTAGGCCTCCCACTGGCTTTGGAAATGACCAAAGAAGGATACGCGGTGACGGGCATCGATATCGACAAAGGCAGAGTCGAGTCTGTGAACGCGGGGATGTCATATATTCTGGACGTACCAAGCGAGGCTCTGCTTTCACACGTCTCCAAAGGTACTCTCCGGGCCACTCAGTCGTTCGCGACTCTGGAGAGCCTGGACACGGTAAACATATGCGTCCCGACACCGCTTCGGAAGACCAAAGATCCGGATCTTTCGTTCGTTATCGCCGCAGTCCGGGCTATTCGCAATCATCTCCGGCCGGGCCAATTGATCATCCTCGAGAGCACGACCTATCCGGGTACGACCAGAGAGGAGGTGCTCCCGATCCTGGAAGAAACAGGCCTCCGAGTCGGAGTAGATTTTTTCCTTGCATTTTCACCTGAGCGCATTGATCCAGGGAACCGGACTTACCAGACGCGGAACATACCGAAGGTGGTGGGAGGGATGACTCCGCGATGCACGGAACTTGCGATACTCTTGTATCAACAGTTCATTGAAAAAGTCGTTCCGGTTTCTTCCACAGACAGCGCCGAAATGGTTAAGCTGCTCGAAAACACCTTTCGGAGCGTCAATATTGCTTTAGCCAACGAGATGGCGCAGATGTGCCACAAACTCGGTATAAATGTTTGGGAGGTCATTGAAGCCGCCGCGACCAAGCCATTTGGCTTCATGAGTTTCTACCCCGGACCAGGGATCGGGGGTCACTGCATACCCGTAGACCACTATTATCTTACCTGGCGAGCCAAGGGGAATGGGATCGAGCCTCGTCTGATTGAGCTGGCAGGTCAAATCAACAATCAGATGCCCCCGTTCACCGTCAGCCGAATCGCGGACGCTTTAAACGGAAAAGCGAAAAGTCTCAGGGGATCGAAGATACTCGGCTTAGGCATTGCCTATAAACCTGACACCAATGATACCCGCGAATCTCCGGCGCTAGAGGTCTTGCGGGAGCTACAAGCGAAGGGGGCGCTTGTCCACTATTCTGATCCCTACGTTCCTTCGGTCAACGTAGGCGGCGAGGTCATGCGATCGATTCATCTGACACCGAAAGTCTTGAGCTCGATGGATTGCGTGGTTCTGTTGACCAGCCACTCGTCTATCGACTACGGCATGGTGGCCGCTCATAGTCCTCTCGTGCTCGATTGTCGAAACGCGCTTAAGAATTTCTTAGGGCCGAATATTATTCGTCTTTAGATATTGCGATCTGTTAACGGTTCAACAAAAAGGATTGTTGATCAACTTTAGCCGCCGCGGTTCTGTCCCGAAGAAATTTGAGCCGTTTAGCGTGACCATTACCGCGATCCTGTTAAAGAAGGTTCTGAAGGAGTTCTTGAGTCTAGGTGGGATTATGGAAATATAAAGCGAGTATAGGCACAATTGAGAAAGGGCAAAATATCGAAAATTCTGAGCCGCGTTATAAAGGCTATCGAATGTGACAAAGATTCTCATTATCCCGTAACATGTGGAAAATAAAAGCCTTATATTGGAGGCCTCATTTGGCTTGATTATAAGTAGTGTCTCAAGGGCTTGACAGATGCCCGCGAGGGGACCAATATGGGGTCCTTCTCAAGGGTCGGACGCGATGCTACTGGATAAATCAACAGATGAGATGCTACTACTGCTGCGGACGCCGCGCTCAGCCTTTAGGACTCTTTTGGAGTGGATTCCCTCACCGCTTGCGTTTTGGAGTCCAAACCATCTTCCATTAATCCTCAATTCTCGGATAAGAAAACTTACGGGCTTGTCTGAGGATGATTTTGCGGAACATGGAGGCCTTTGGAAGAGTCGGATGCCATCATTGGCGATTATCGTTTTTTGCCAAGTGGCGCTATAGAGGAAATATGGATTAGAGACATGTCAGTGCCTGTTAAAGAATCGTGCCATGATGGCACCCGATGCGTGATCAGCACATACCTCGATATTTCTGATTTAAAAGGGAATCGGTTCAACAGACGTGGAATGAAGGAAGGGATGATTGCGACGGTTGTCGACGGTCTCATGCATGAAATTCAGAATAACCTTCAGGTGATCCGGATGGCCGCAGACCTGCTGGTCCTTAACGGGTCAAGCAGGGCCGACTTTGGCCCCGTTATCGGAGCCATTGAGCGCTGTGCTGGAGTTCTTGAGGATGCCCGGGAGTATCTTTCTCCCTTGAACTGAGCGGTGCCTTGCCGCAACAGATTCTTTGTTGTTCTAAGGGACAGTCTTTACAAAAAGCGACGTGATAAGAAAAGCTCTTTTACTATTCGTCTGAAGGCTGCTGCGGATTGAAATTCCAGCAAGCTAAGGCATCAGAGAAGGAGCGGGTTTTTATGGCCGAACTCAAATTGAACGGAGCCGGCGAAGATGAGGTCAGAACAAACGAGCTCACGCCGATTATTCTGGTTGTGGATGACGACCCGATCGTATGCGAGCAATTGGAGCGGCTGCTTACGCGGAGTGGCTACGCGGTAGCTACCGCAAATTCAGCATATGCGGGACTGGAGCGACTCGCAAAGAAAGACGTCGATCTTTTAGTGACGGATATTCGTCTTCCCGGTCTTAGCGGGGTCGAGCTGACACAGCAAGTCCAGGAAAAATACCCTGATGTCCCGGTGATCGTAATTACCGGCTACGCCGATATCAAAACGGCTGTTGAGGTTCTTAAACTAGGCGCGAGCGATTACATCATGAAGCCTTTCGGCGCGTCAGCAATTCAGGAGTCCGTCCAAAAGGCGCTGAGAAAGGCGCAGGTTTTCACTGAGATTCGCCATCTCCGGCGTTCCCTCAAGGACACATATGAGTTCGGAGGGATGCTCAGCATGACCGCCGAGATGCATCGTGTTTTCGAAACCATCCGAACGGTGTCGTCCACAGATATGACAGTACTTATCGAAGGCGAGACCGGGACGGGCAAGGAGTTGGTCGCAAGCGCAATCCACCACCACAGTCCGCGTGGGGATAAGCCCTTCGTCGTGATCAACTGTTCCGGCTTCCCTGAAGGCCTCCTGGAAAGCGAGCTCTTTGGGTATGAAAGAGGCGCCTTTACCGGAGCGGACCAGTCCAGAGCAGGAAAGATAGAGCTGGCCCACACCGGGACGCTCTTTCTAGACGAGATTGAGAGTATGTCACTGACGATGCAGGCAAAATTGTTGCGTGTTCTTGAGGACCGAAAAGTCCACCGGCTTGGGGCCAGACAGCCGACTCAAGTCGACATGCGCGTGATTGCCGCGAGCAACGTCTCGGTCAGCGACCTTGTGACCAAAGGACAGATGCGGAGCGATTTTTATTACCGCATCAATGTCATCCCGATTTATCTGGTTCCGTTGCGCGAGCGCCGCGCAGACATTCCCTTGTTGGTCCAGGATTTTCTGCATCATCACCCGGTCGCTCTGCAGAAGCGCGTTCGCGGTATATCGAAAACGGCGCTGAAGCAGCTCATGGATTATTCGTGGCCAGGCAATATCAGGGAGCTTCAAAACGTCCTAGAGCGATCAATTGTGTTGACATCGGGGCGAACGATAGAGAATGTCGACCTTGCGGCTAAGACGCCTTCCAGCCAGCTTGAGAAAACAGTGACCTCATCTCTCCCCTTGCAGGAATGGCTCGACGCCCAGGAAAAAGAATACTTGAACGAGCAGCTGGCTGCTTCGGGGTGGAAAATAGGGGTCGCGGCTAAAAACTGTGGTATCAACGTGAAGACTCTTTACCGCAAGATGCAACGTCATGGCCTTGCGAAGGTAGATTTGAAGCGAAAGGGCGATACTTTCGTCCTGAATGATAAGGGTTTTGAAGACAAAGACCTATTTTCACAGTTTCCCCCGCTTGACCGCGGCAATCGCGGGGAAGTCTAACCGTCTCTTCCGGTACGAATTCAAAGCGATTAACGGCTGGCTTCTGAGCACCCATATGTCAGGCAGCGCGCCTGAGCCTATCCCATTCCCCTCCTGGCACGATCTCACCTCCAACGCTTCCTTTTCTTATCCTATTCACTAAGCCCAACTCGGCGGCTGGTGTTTCGAACGCAGCTCCGTATGGAACGTCAACTGCCAGGGGAAGGTCATCCTTTCTCTGCCAGTAAGCGACGCAGGATCTTGCCGGAGGGACTGCGCGGGATCGCATCGATGAATTCGACCTGGCGAACCCTTTTGTAACCTGCCACCTTGTCGCGGAGAAAATTCATGAGAGCATCTTTGTCTGTGGCAGCGCCCGGTTTGAGCACCACGAACGCTTTCGGGATTTCCCCGGCTTCTCTATCCGGGACTCCGACTACGGCGCAATCTCTCACCTGCGAGTGTTCAAGCAACAGGGCCTCAAGCTCGGCTGGAGCCACCGTATATCCCATATACTTGATCATCTCCTTGGTGCGCCCGACGATGAACACGTAACCCCGTTCGTCTATACGAGCCAGGTCCCCGGTATGGAACCAACGTTCGGTCAAGACCTGAGCAGTCAGAACCGGATCACGCCAATAGCCGTGCATGACCTGGGGGCCTCGAACCAAAAGCTCACCCACCTCCCCTGGCCTTAAGACTCTCTCCGGGTCCTGGAGATCCATCACTCGCTCCTCCGTATCGGCTACAGGCGGCCCGACTGACTCCAACTCGGGATGCGCGTAGAAGTCTGCGTTGATGGTGGGAGCGGTTTCCGTAAGGCCGTAACCCTGCTTGACCGGCACTCCCGTAAGTTTCCGGAACTCCCGCGCCACCTCCGGAGGCAGCGCCGCCGCGCCGGTGTTGACGTAGCGTAACGAAGACAAATCCAACTCCCGCCGCAGCGCAAGGTTAATCAGAGTAAGAAGCACGGGAGGAACCGTAAAAAGGAGACTCGCCCGGTAACGGAAGATCAACTCGACCAATTCGTCC
The DNA here is from genome assembly GCA_016210115.1 of Deltaproteobacteria bacterium. Taxonomy (GTDB): domain Bacteria; phylum Desulfobacterota; class Binatia; order UBA9968; family UBA9968; genus JACQUW01. Next base: position 19,017 of record JACQUW010000404.1, read on the forward strand.
GGATCGAAGCGGCTCATGATCACCTGGGTGGCACCGACGAAGATCGCCTCCGCCATCAGCACGTTCATCCCGTAAATATGAAAAAACGGAAGATGATTGAGAAAAATATCCGCGTCCGTGATCGGCACCGGATCCTGGTGCCGGAATTGAAGGAGATTGGAGACCAAATTCCGGTGGCTCAACATGACGCCCTTCGGAACGCCCGTTGTGCCACTGGAATATGCGATCACGGCAAGGTGATCAGGATCGAGCGACGGAAAGGGAACGTTGCGGCAAGCCGTGAGATCCGAGGCTCCTGAGAATGTACCGGTGCTGATCCGTTTCTCGTCCGGAATGAAACCGCAGTCCGCCATCACGAAGCTCTCCATGAGCTCAGGATCGACAACGGCGGCCGAGGCCTCACAATCGCTTAGCTGCGCGCCGATCTCACGGTTCGAGTAGGCGGGGCTAAACGGTACAACAACGCCACCGGCCTTCAGGATACCAAAAAATGCGGCAATGTAGTCGATGCTGTTTTGCCCCATGAGAGCGACACGCTGGCCAGGTTCCAGATTCAGCTCCATCAGTCTAAATGCAATGCTCGCGCAGCGCGTGTTCAACTCGTGGAATGTTGCTGTTCGAGCTCCGTGAACCGCAGCGATTTTGTCCTGGAAACGGCGGGCGCTCTCGGAGAGGATATCGGGAAGTGAGATTTCCGGATACGGTTTAAGTGAAGGACGGAGGTCGACCATCAGGCTGAAAAGCCGTTTCTCAACGGGATCGCTCTTGAGGATGATCCCTACCGCTTGATCCCGGCGATGATTTTCCGTGAGCGAGGCAATCACTTCGGGCGATAAGCGCGGCTCCCAACGCTCCGGTGATCTGTGGTTCGGGTGGGAGGAATACGGGAAGACCCAACCGTTCTCCCATGAGCTTAACAACGGCAGGGTTTTTTGCCACTCCCCCGGTCATTGCGAGAGGGGGCTTTATCCCGATGCCCTTCACCATAGAGGCCACCCGATTAACGATGGATTGGCAAACCCCAAGGAGGATCTCGTCCTTCTTCTTTCCGCGGGCTATGTGAGAGACCACCTCGGTCTCGGCGAAAACCGTACAGGTGCTGCTTACTCGCACCGCTTCGGGGGCTCGCAGGGCGCATTCGCCGAGCTCTTCCAGCGGGACCTGCAGCGCGGTAGCCATAGTTTCCAGAAAGCGGCCCGTTCCGGCTGCGCACTTGTCGTTCATGTTGAAGTTTTCCACTTCGCCCCACTCGTTCAGGCGGATCCCCTTGCTGTCCTGGCCGCCAATATCAATGACTGTGCGCATCTCGGGCAAAACCCAGTGTACGCCCGCGCCGTGGCAAATGATTTCGCTCCTGCGCCCCTGCGGAAAGCTCAGATACTCCCTGCCGTAGCCGGTGCAGTAGATGCACACGATCTCTGCGCGGCCAATACTCGCCTTGGCGCAAGCCTCCTCCAAACAGACGAACGCCTGCTCATCCCCACCCATTCCCGTCTTGATTACGTGAGAGGAAACAACGCCGTTGTCGCCCAAGACAACGGCTTTGATGGTATTCGACCCCGCATCGATTCCGGCGTAAAGCATCAGAGTTGATCCGGCTGAAGAGGCTTTTCATGCTTCGACAAGCTCAGCATGAACGGAAACTTGTGAACCACCCGTTCGCCCTGAGCTCAGTCGAAGGGTGAACGGAAGGGCGTTTCAGCGGAATCAGTGTTTCTTGGCCTCGAGCATTTCCAAAAAACTCTCCATCTTCACCCGGGTTGGGGCTTCTGCGTAGGCCCGGGGATCCGCCATATCGGATTCTATGAAGAGGCTCGGGATGCCGATCTTTTCCTGCATGACCTGAGCAAGGTCTCGTTGGCCCATCGAGAAGCGTTTGCAGCTGCGGTTTTGATGAAATACAAAGCCGTCCAGTTTAAACTTCACCACGTCGGCCAGAAGAGTCTTAATCCGCTGGTTGATACTGTAGTTGAGCCACACATCGAGGTGCTTGTTGGCAAAGGCCGTCCAGGGGTCGTTTAAGTCCATGCGGCCTCCCCAGACGTA
>JACQUW010000048.1 GCA_016210115.1 Deltaproteobacteria bacterium
GCCCTGAGGTTTTTACCCCGCAAACGAAATTTTTTAGAGAAAGAGGGGCAATTTGAGTTGACAGAAGTTTTGTTGTGTTGATATTTGTTTGCTCCAGACCTCAAACTCTGACGATCTCTCACAAGAAGGTCATGAGACTTCAGACTCCAGAGGAGGCTCAGTGATGTTTTGCCGAAAAAACGAGATTATCCCGGCGTCTGCGGGACTTCTTAGCGTGACCCTTATTTGGTCTTTAGTCATTTTATGCTCCCTGGCCGCTCCCGGATCAGCGAAGGCTGAGCGAGTCATCATTGCCTATCCCAGCCCCTCCGTGACTTTTCTCGCGCTCATGGTGGCGCAGAAAAGAGGGTTTTTTGAAGAGGGAAATTTGGAAGTCGATCTGGTTAAAGTGCGATCCGGGGCAGCCCTGGCCGGAATGGTGGCGGGAAGCATCGATTACACCACCTCTTTCGGCTCGTCTGTGGCAGCGATGATGCGTGGAATGCCCATTCGCGCGTTGATGGTATTCACCGCGAAACCGATGGAGTTTCTTATGGGCGGCAAGGGCATTAATTCGGCAAGTGAACTGAAAGGAAAGATCGTCGGTGTCAATGCGATCGGACAAAGCGAACACTTGCTTACGACTCGTATGCTTAAAGCGGTAGGCCTGGATCCGGAGAAGGATGTAAAATTTCATCCTTTGGGGGATGAGGCGATGAGATTTCAGGGATTGATCGTCGGCCAGATCCATGCGGCCACTTTGGGGCCCCAAGGCGTGATCGAGGGGAGAAAAGCGGGTCTGAATTTGTTATTGAGCGCGGCTGACGTGGTCGAGCTTCCGATGGCGGGAATCGTCGCTACACAAGGAAAAATCAAGGGAAACCCCGATCAAGTGAGGAGGCTCTTGCGTGCCGGGCTCAAGGGCCTGAAATATATAGGAGAGAATCGGAGCGGGACTATTGAGGTTATAAAGACATGGTTCAGGCTTGAGACCGAGGTCGCGGCTGCCACCTATGATCTGGCCTTGAACTCTTACAGCCGGGACGGAGAAGTGAGTGAGAAGGGAATCCGCACGAGCATGGAAAGCGCGCGGTTGACCGGTAAAATCGAAAAGGAACTTTCGCCGGGAGATATCGTCGATTTCACCTTTCTGCGCGAGATCAGAAAGGGCTTGAAGTAATGGCCCGCGCGTGCGCCGTCTCTTTGGGGTTGGGGTGAATGGGGAGCAATGATGAGTCTTAAGCTTGGAATTTGTGTTACCGCGGCGTTTGTGGTGGTCGCCATCGCGTCCGGCCTTTCTGGGGCAAGCGATTTCAAGTCACTTTCCGGTCTGCGCGAGCCGGAACGGAGCCGGATACTTTTGGAGCAGGCGAAAAGAGAAGGTGAACTGAACTTTTATACCGTTGTTGAATTGGGAGTGTCGAAGTCTGTTGCTGTTGCCTTCGAAAAAAAATACGGCATACGCGTCAACCTGACCAGAGCCAGTAGCGACAGGCTCATGACTCGCTTTGTCACAGAGGGCCGGGCCGGCAAAGCTCAGGCCGATATCATGGAGAATGACGCGCCGGAACTGACTTCTATGGCGGCCCAGGGTTATTTTGAAATCATCCAATCTCCCCATGTAGACCGCTTGCCGAAGCATATCGCGGGTCCTAACCGTGGCTGGTTCGGCTCACGTTATACGTTTTATGTCCTTGGATACAACACGCGCCTGGTGGCTTCTCAAGACCTTCCAAAGTCATACGAGGACTTGTTACATCCGAGCTGGAAGGGGAAGATGATGATCGAGGCCGAGGATGTGGACTGGTTTGCTGCTCTCTGGAATCATTGGGGCGACCAGAAGGCCTCGGAATACTTCAAAAAGCTGGGTGAGCAGGATCTTTTGGTGCGGCGTGGCCACACGAATATGACACAGTTGCTGTCCGCCGGTGAGGCTCCTCTTGGAATCACCGTTTACAACCATCAAGTAGAGCGGCTCAAAAAGGGCGGGGGACCGGTGGAATGGATTCCTCTCGAGCCGGTTGTGGCTCGCCTCGGCGGTGTTGCGGTCGTAAAAAATCCTCCGCATCCCGCGGCGGCTTTGCTGTATTTCGATTTTATCTTTTCGGCGGACGGCCAAAGTGTTTTGCGCAATGTCGGGAGATCGCCGGTGGATCCCCAGGTGGGTTCCGATCCGAGACGGTTAAGCGACGGTTTTAAATTCGTCATGGTCAATCCCCAGGTTATGGCCGATAAGCGGAAGGAACTGAATAGCCTTTTTCACAAAAGCCTGAAGATCCAATAAAGCCGTAGAACGGAGAAAAAAGGGCTCTGTATGGGCAAATTGAAGATGACTCTGGCGTGCTGGGACCATCCCCGGCTTCGCCCTATTCTTGACGGATTGATTGAACCCGAGGGGATCGAGCTCAACCCTATCTCTCTTCCTCCGCACGAGATTTTTTGGCGGATGCTCAAGTACGAAGACTTCGACGCCTCGGAACTCTCCTTGTCGGGCTATATCATCGACCAGTGCTCCGCAAGCCCCCGCTTCATAGCTATTCCATTTTTTCCTTCGCGTGTTTTTAGACACTCAGCTTTGTTTATCAATAAGAACGCCGGCATTCGAACCCCCGAGGATCTCAAAGGGAAGAAGGTCGGCGTCCCGGAGTACCATTTGACCGCCGCGCTATGGGTGAGAGGTTTTCTTCAGCACGATTATGGCGTATCCGCAGAGGACATCGAATGGCATATGGGAGGAATCGAGGAGGCCGGAAGAAAGGACCGGATTGAAGTAAAGCTGCCGAAAAAGATCCGCCTGCATGAGATCCCGGAAGATCAAACGCTCAGCGAGTGGCTTGAAAGGGGTCTGATCAGCGCTCTCATCAGTCCCCACAAGCCGCGCGCTTTCTCAAAAGGGACCAGCAACGCCGCCCTTCTTTTTCCGAATTTCAGAGAAATCGAAAAAGAATATTTCGACAGAACCGGCATTCTCCCGATCATGCACACGATTGTTGTAAAGCGAAAGATCTATGAGAAACACCCATGGGTCACGGAGAGCTTGTATAAGGCCCTGGCGAGTGCGTCCTCATTCGTCGAGTCGAACTTCTCTCGCAGCGGCCTGCGCTACACGATTCCATGGCTGCAGCAAGAATGGGAGGAGGCCCGGAGGATTTTTGGCCAGGAGATCTTTCCCTCGGGTGTGGCTCAGAATCTAAAGAGTTTGGAGGCTGTGGTCCGGTATTCCTATGAGCAAGGCCTGGCTACTCGGGAATTCAAGCCGGCGGACCTTTTCGCGCCGAATACCGTGGAGCAGTTTAAAGACTGAGGCGTGCGCACGGACGAGAAAAGTCCTTTTGAAGAAGGAAGCTGGAGGTTCCCTGATTCCTCCGAAAGGATGCCCCGAGCTTGGGTCGAAGGTTGGCGTCGTCTCCGGACGCAAGGTTCCGGGCCGCGGCACTCCACCTTACGCTCCTCGGCCTGGAGTGTAGCTTTCATTGTTTAGGGCGAAACTATTGATGAACATTTCTCCAAAGTGTTTTGCATCTCCGGCCAGGTTTCAAGAATGAGGTGATTATGCGAGTCCATTCAATATGGCTTCTGCTGGCGCTTCTTGTTTGTGTTTCGGCCGCTTCGGCGAAAGAGCCCGAGGAGGTATGGGCCGAGCTCGGAAGGCTCTCGGGCAGTGAAAGGCAAACCCGGCTCATGTCCGGGGCGAGAGCCGAACGTAAAGTTGTTTTCTATGGCAATATCGAATCGGACAATCTGGAGAGATTAAGGCGGGATTTTGAGAAGCGCTATCCCGACATAAGGCTGGAGATCTGGCGCGGGTCGGGAGAAAGAACCGCGAACAGAGTCTTGACAGAAGCCAGGGGTGGAAAGTTCGCCGCCGATGTGATCGGACCATCCAACGAAAACTTACCTACCCTCATGGCGGCCGGCTTGATCGGTCGTTATAACTCGCCTGAGCGGGCGAACTATGGCGACGCGCACAAGGACCGGGAAGGTTACTGGACCTCTTATGATTTCAACCTGGTGGTGATGGCCTACAATACGCGGTTGGTACCCGCGTCTCAGGCGCCAAAAAAATACGAGGATTTTCTCGCTCCAAAGTGGAAAGGCAACTTCGCCATGGACATGGACCCCGATCGGGCCGTGATGTTATGGCTCAAACTTTGGGGAGAGCAGAAGACGCAGCGATTTTTGCAGGAGCTCTCGAAAAATGACGTGGTGATCCGCAAAGGGCACACTCTGATCACTCAACTCCTTTGCGCCGGGGAATACAAAGCCGCGGTCGAACTCTACGCCTACCGGCTCGCCACAGTGAAGTACGAAAAAGGCTGTCCGGTTGAAATGAGCTTTCCTGATCCTACACCAGGCGGTGTTACTCCCATCGTTGTTGCCAAACGTTCTCCGAACCCGCACGCCGCAGCGTTGCTCCTGGACTATATTCTATCTGAGCCCGGCCAGAAGGTTCTGGTTGACGTCGGCCGATTCTCTGGACGCCGTGGCCTTAAGCCGAAGTATGCAGAAATGGACGTGGAAGGGAAAGGCATTCACGTTTTACCCCTAAGACCTGAGGATGCCGCCCAGTTAGGAGAGAAGTACCAACGTCTCAGGGAAAAATTTCTGTTGGCGCGCCAGTCCGGGTAATGGGCCTGTCGAAGCATGTACGTCTGCGACTCCAGGCCTGCGCCTTCGGTCAGAGTTTTTATCGTTAGGTTGAAAAAGGATTGATGGCCATTTCTATGAACTATGATGTGATCGTCATCGGAGCCGGTATGGCAGGTTTGGGAGCGGCGCTCTCGGCTCAAGAGTATGGGGCCGCCGTTCTGCTGGTGGAAAAGGCGCCGTTTGCTCAACGAGGCGGCAATGCTCGACGTGGCAGCAGCTTTCGGGCCTCTTACGGAGACATGGCCCGCCTGCAGCCGTTAATCTCCTCTTTCGGACAGTTAGATCCCGCTGCTGTTTGCATACCGCCCTATTCTGACGATGATTACTACCACGATCTCATGGCGGTTACTCAGGGCGAAGCCGATCCGGAGCTTGCGCGCACGCTGGTAGAAGAATCTTTTGGAACGTTGCAATGGCTCAAAACGCTGGGAGTGGAGTTCGAGTTAAATCCGAAGCAGACTGTGCGGGTCGGGGATTCATGGTATTACCCCCCGGGCGGTCCTATTCAAGTGAAAGGCGGCGGTGAAAGCGAATCGCTTTCGGCCGCGCTCTTTGCCCAGGTTGAAGCAAAAGGAGTTCATGTTATCTATGAGGCCCGGGTAAGGGAACTTCTCTCAAGCGATAACGGCGGGGTTATCGGGGTGGAGCTGGATGACGCCGGCGGGCCGAGAACAGTGCTCTCCAAAGCCGTCGTGTTGGCTTCCGGCGGATTTGAAGCGGATGCGGAGATGAGAAAGCTCTACCTGGGTCCAGAATGGGAACGGGCCAAGGTGCGGGGCACTCCATACAACACGGGTGATGGAATTCGCCTGGCTTTTAAAGTCGGGGCGGATAAGGCGGGCGATTGGAAAGGGGCCCACGCCGGAATGATAGATTCGCGCGCGCCGGATGTGCTCTCGAACAATCGCGCGGTTCGAAGATCTTTCCCGCATGGAGTCATCGTTAACACGGACGGCAAGAGGTTCTTTGATGAAGGAGAGGATTTTGAGCCCCTGCTGTATGCGAAGCTGGGCCGGGCTGTCCTGCAGCAGCCGGGAGGAATCGCATTTCAGATTTTCGATCAAAAAGTAAGGGATCTGCTATCGCCCTATTATAAGGAGGCGACCCGGGTGGTGGCCTCGTCTTTGAAAGATCTCGCTGTCCAATTGCAGATCGCTCCGGAGGCATTGGAGCAGACAATCGAAGAGTTCAATCGCTCGATTGCGGATGTTCCCTTCAATCCGGGAATCAAGGACGGCAAATGCACACGGGGTATTACACCTCCCAAATCCAACTGGGCTCAGGCCCTGGATTCTCCGCCGTTTATGGCCTTCCCGGGTGTATGCGGCATTACCTTTACTTTTGGAGGGGTGCGCATCAATCCCAAAGCCGAAGTCCTGAATACGAGCGGAAATTCGATTCCCGGTCTGTATGCCGCGGGAGAAGTGACCGGAGGCTTGCTCTACCATCACTACCCGCTCGGCGCGAGTTTTATGAATGCGGCTGTCTTCGGTCGTATTGCCGGCGAGCACGCGGCGAAAAGCGAATAGCAAATGGCACGTGGCGAACGGCGAAGAGCGAATAGCCAAGAGCCAAGAGCCAAGAGCCAAGAGCCAGTGTTCCTAACTTGAGTTAAAGAAGAAGGGAAATGCCAATAACATTTATCTCACAACCGATGGCTTCTCTCCCCTTGCGGGGGAGGATCAAGGAGAGGGGAAAGGCGCTTGTGGTGTTGACGGTCTGCGCGGTCGCTTTGTGCCTTCTGCCGTTCCAGGCTTTCGCCGCCGAAGCTCCGAAAGAAAAGATCGCTTTGGGTTACACGGCGATCAGTCCCGTCATGGCAGGTGTCTGGATGGCCAAGGAAATCGGAGCATTCGAAAAGCGCGGCTTGCAGGTCGAGCTCATCTATCTCAGGGCAGGGCCGGTTGTGGTTGCCGGCTTGATCGGAGGAACGATTCACGCTGCTTTGGGGGCCAGCAATTCTGTGGTTTCTGCGATCGTCAAAGGGGCTCCACTTATCGCGGTCGCGGGTTGCACAAAATACCCCGCGATGGTCTTGTGGGTCCGGCCTGAAGTCCAGCGCCCGGAACAATTAGAAGGACAGACCATCGCCGTCACCCGGTTCGGATCGACCGGAGATTTTGTCACCAGGATGATTTTAAGAAAGCTGGATCTGGAGGGGAAGGTTAAATTGAGGCAATTCGGCGGTCAGATCGAAGCCGATCTTGGTTTCAGGACCAGGCAGGCAGATGCTCGTGTCTCGTCGCAAAAACCAACCCCGGATGCCCGTCAACTGGTCGATGCCGCGGATCTAAAGATTCCTTTCGACATGGACTTCTTAGCGGTGAGCACTGATTTTTACAAGAGATCCTTCCCGACGGTTGATAGGATCGTAAGGGGGTACGCCGAGGGTATGGCCGCGCTGCGCGCGGATAAGCCCAAGGCATTGGAAGTGCTTGCAAAATACATGAGAGAGCGGGGGGGACTGGCTGAGGAGCATTACCAATACGTGGTGCGGTATCTCAGTCCGGTTCCGAGAGTCGAACCCGCTGCAGTCGAGACGGTGCTGAAAATGATCGGCCACACGAATGTTTCAGGAGTGAAGATTTATGACAACACGATCATGGACCGCCTCGTTCAAGAGGGATACCCGGAAGGGGTGAAGAAATAGAAAACGCGTCATTGCTTGTGGTGGTGCCATGTACGATGTTCTGGTGATCAACGGGGAGACAGTGACCGAATCGGGTCCGATCGAGGCCAATGTCGCTATCAAGGATGGGCGCATTGCGGCCTTGCTGGGCCGGGACGTCAAGCCGGACGCGGCGTCGCTCATTGACGCTCAAGGTAAGCTAGTTTTTCCGGGAATTATCGACGCGCATGTTCATCTGCGCACGGCGCACAGCTTGAACGCGGATACGCTGCAGACCGCATCGGCTGCGGCGGCTTTTGGCGGGGTTACAACTCTCCTTTCGTTTGTCGCTCCCGTGCGGGCGAAGGGCGGAGGGAGCGAAGGCGAGACCTACCCCGAGCTCGAGACGCACGGGGTCGATGTGGAAGCTTTCTTCAATGCTGTGATCGAGGAAGGAAATCGCACGTCTCTGATAGACTTCGGGCTACATTGCATGCTTCTGCCCAATCCGGAGGTGGCGCGGCAAATCGAGATCCTGACAAGGCTCGGAATCACATCTTTTAAGCTGATGATGGCCTATGGTCGTCGCGGCTGGGTTTCCAGCGATGAGGCCCTTTCCTTGGCGATGAGCGCCATTGCCCGAAATCAAGCGCTGGCGATGGTCCACGCTGAAAATGACGGGCTCATCCGTCATCTCGAGGACCAATACAAAGCGCAGGGATCGTACGACGCGGAAAACTTCCTCAATTCCCGGCCCAACCTGGCGGAAGCGGAAGCCATCTACCGCGCCTGTTGCATAGCCAAGGTGGTCGACTGTCCTGTTTACGTGGTTCATTTGAGTTCGAAGGAGGGTCTGGAGAAAATCATGGAGTCCAGAACTGCGGGCCAGCCCGTCTGGACCGAGACGTGTCCACAGTATCTTCTTCTCACTCATGAAGACACGCTTCGTTTGCGGGGCCTGGTCAAGATGGCTCCGCCGCTTCGAACGGTGGGAGATAATCAGGCTTTATGGCAGGGACTGCGCCGGGGGATGATCGGAATTGTGGCTACGGATCATGCGGCCTTCAACCGCGAGAAACAAAAGCTGGCCGCCCGCTCTTTCGCTGAAGTGCCGTTCGGCGCGCCCGGGATTGAAACTCTACTACCTTTAATCTATAGCGAGGGTGTCGCAAAAGGACGAATCTCTTTGACTCAACTGGTGAAGGTTCTTGCCACCAATCCGGCGCGCCAGTTTGGACTTTACCCGCGGAAAGGCACACTTCAGGTAGGGGCAGACGCGGATCTCGTTGTTTTCGACCCGGAAGCCGACTGGGAGATTAGATCCGAAGCGCTTCACTCGGCTGCGGGTTATACGCCGTTCGAAGGCTGGCGAGGAAAAGGCAAGCCGCTGCTTTCTCTCCTTCGAGGCGACGTTCTTCTCAAAGAAGGCAAACTCCACCAATCTCCAGGATCTGGGCGGTTCCTTCAACGGCGGCCGTTCAGCGCCGCTGAGGCTACGCCATGAACGGAGTGTCGAAAGAAAACTGGCGTGACCTCATTCCTGAAGAGGTCAAGCGGGTCTATCAGAATGCCGGTTTCGGGGGAAGACTCGGTTTTGGGAGACGTCCGGGTGTTCTGGTTATAGATATGCAGGTTGCACAGATCGGTGACAAGCCGGAGCCGGTACTGGAATCGGTTCGTAAGTATCCATTGAGTGCCGGCGAGGCCGGTTGGGCGGCGCTGGAAAAAATCAAGGAGCTTCTGAACGATGCCAGGCACGCGGAGATACCCGTCATTTACACCGTGATCGAGCACGAGCCGTTTGATCGAGGTCTGTGGAAAAACAAGATGCCTCCCGCGGCGAAGCCAGTGAAGGCGTCCGCTGAAGAGAAGGCCATCGTGAAAGAGATCGCCCCGCGAGCCGGCGACGTGATTATTCGCAAGAAGCGCTCCAGCGCTTTTTTTGGAACGCCGCTTCTGAGCTATCTTCATCACATGGGAGTGGATACGTTGCTTATTACCGGATGTACCACCGGATCCTGCGTGCGCACGACGGTTTTGGATGCGAGCCAGAACAATTTTTATCCGGTAATTGTCGAGGAATGTGTGTTCGATCGCTCCTGGATCATGCACGCGTTTAATCTGTTCGAAATCGATGCCAAATGGGCCGATGTGACGCCTCTGCGAGAGGTGCAAGAATATCTACGGGGGTTAAGCGCGAAACAGTAAGATGAGGCGTGAGACGAGATTCAGAATGTCCCTTTATGCGATCTTTGTCACTTGCGTGACAGCTTTTCTAGTTAAGCGCGACGAAACAAGGCCCTATCGTTGCCCCGAAAGCAGCGCAGTCGAACGGGCTCGGGGTGCAGGACTCCGGGCCGCGGCCGACCTGCCTGTGCGCCCGCCTGCCAGGGCGCGGGCAGGTGTCCGCACGCAGACAGGTGGGCAGGTACCATGAGTCGAACTGGGCCCATCGGACGTCCGCGGCCCTCTGCCCTACACCCCTCGGCCGAGGTGTGGCTTTCATTGTTCAGGGCGAAGCAACTTCACCGTCATTCCCGCGCACGCCGGAATCCAGAGTTCTCGGTATTCCCAGCATCCCGGCTCTTACCCGCTTTTTGCATTTTGTTCCTCAGCGTATCGATCTTTACGATAGCCTTCGCCCAGGATCTGATGCCGATTCGCGTGGGCCAGAGCTCGATCACGGACGTTCAGGTGGCTTCGATCGTAACGCAGCAGGCGGGCATTTTTCGGAAATACGGTTTGACCGCTGAGCTCATTTTGCTACAGGGAGGCCCGCAAACAGTCCAGGCGCTGATTTCAGGCTCGCTCCATTTTGTGGATGTCGCCGGGCCGGCGCTGATCAGCAGCCAGCTTGCCGGCGCCGACGTCGTTCCTCTGCTTTATCAAATTACCGGATTAACGCACTCGCTGTTCGTAAAACCGGACATTCAAGCAGCCAAAGACCTGAAGGGCAAGAAAGTCGGTGTCGTAAGGATTGGCGGTTTGGCTGAATATATTGCCCGGTATATGCTTACGGAAAAATTGGGGCTTAAGCCGGCTGAGGTGCAATTAATTCAAGTCGGGGGACAGGCGGAACGAGTCGCCGCGCTGGAATCGGGAGCCATTCATGCGACGGTGTTCTCACCTCCACAATCGACTCGTGTGAAGAAGCTCGGGTTTAAGGAACTGGCCGATGCATCGGAACTGGAATATCCGACGGGTGTGATTGGCACAACCAGGCAGATCTTTACGGCCAGGCCGGAGCTTGTGGAGCGCGTGATGAAAAGTTATCTGGAGGGAATTGCCTATTTCTGGCTGCACAAAGACAAGACGGTTCCAATGCTACAAAGGCAATTTAGATTGTCCGAGCGGCTGGAGGCGGAAGAAATGTATGATAAGTTGGCCAAGGTCGTTCCTAAGAGACCAAGACCTCCATACAAAGGAATCAAGATGGTGCTGGAGAGCCTGAAGGATAGAAATCCCCGCGCGGCGACTATGGATGCGGCGACTTTTGTCGATTCGACGCTGGTAAAACGGCTCGAGGCTCAGGGATTCATTGATCGGCTCTACCATTGAGCGGAGGAATGACCATTATCTGGAAGGATTACCCTTGACGATGAAAGCCGCCGCCCGCTCTCCGAGCCCGCGCAATGGGTTACTGGTTAATCCCACCGCTGGTAATCGGATGCGCGGGCTCTCCAAACGGGCAGCAGCTTTCATCTCGGCTGAGCGGCCTAAAGGAGAGAGCCGCGGACGTCCGATGAGCGCGGTTCGGCTCGACGCGGCTCAGGACATGCCCTTCGACGCGGCTCAGGACATGCTTTCGGAGGAAAAATGAGAGGAAGCACTTCTCGTCACAGTACGAAAAACGCGATGGCGATTTACCAGGGGGTAAAAAAGGCCGGCATTGATTTCCTTTGCTATGTTCCGGAGACCTGGACCAAGGAGGTCTTGAAGCTTCTTCTTCAGGATAAGACGATCGAGAGCGTCGGCGCGACCGGGGAGGCTGAGGCTATGGCGATCGCGGCCGGGGCATCGCTCGCGGGAAAGAGGCCCATGGTGTTGATGGAAGGTTCGGGGTATAGCTCGGGAACCTATGTGCTCTCACGTCTCGGGCTGATGCATCATATCGGCTGGCTTATGATGTCGAGTCATGCAGGGGGGATGGGGGAAGTCGCGTATTATCATTGGGACATCCGATTCGTAGGCGAGCCTCTTTTGGCGACGCTGCGCATTCCTCACTGCGTTGTTCAAAGGGTTGAAGACGCGGAAACTATGATCCGGGAGGCTCAACTTACCGTCGAGGGTCAAAAGGTTCCTGCGGCGGTCTTGCTGCCGCATCATATCTTATGGGAGGGGGAATGACCCATTTTGAGGCGGTTCAAATTATCGCTCGCCAACTGACGAATCAGATCGTGGTTTCGACCGTGGGCAACACGAACCGCGAACTGTATTCGACTAAAAAGCACAACTTGACTCTCTATGGAGTGCAGATGAGCCTCGTGACGCCCCTGGCGCTCGGCCTGGCCAAAGGAATCCCAAGTCGCAAGGTCATCGCTCTGGATGGAGACGGAAGCCTGCTCATGGGGCTTGGGATTCTGACAACGGTGGCGACCAATCCCGCAGATAATCTGCTGATCATTGTCCTCGACAATGGGTGTTATGCGGCGTGTGGGTGGTATCCGACGGCCGCCGGGAAAGGGACCGACCTGGCAGGGATTGCAAGCTCAGCCGGCATTCCAGAGGTAAGCACGGTCGAGAACCCCGATGAATTATCCGCTGTTTTAGAGGGATACCTGAAGAAAAAAGGGCCTGCTTTTATCCGAGCCAAGGTCGAGTCGGCTCCGTTACGCGAGGCTTTCGAGCCTCTTCCATTCGATGCCCTTGATGGAACGTATCGCTTCAGACAAGCATTAGCTGACGAAGGACTGGTGGAAGCATGGCACGACGTAACTCCGGTCCATTACACTTTTTCAAAATAGATAGGATCATATGGCGCGATTTGATTATTTTGAACCTGATCATCTCGATGAAGTTTTTGATCTGCTCGGCAAATACGGGGAGGATGCAAGGGTTGTTGCTGGAGGACAATCGCTGTTGATTCTGATCCGCCAGGGCCTTCTGAGGCCGAGCGCCTTAATCAGCCTCGATAGGATATCCTCTCTCCGTGAGATCTCGCACAAAGGAAATGAGATCATCCTCGGGGCTATGGTTACACAGAGCGAGCTTTCCGCGGAAGATCGGATACGCAAGCATTTGCCCGTTTTGGCGCAGGCCGCTTCCAAGGTGGGATCGGTCCATGTCCAAAATCTCGGGACTGTGGGAGGCAATCTCTCTCATGCAGAGCCCAACGGAGATTCGGCCCCTGCGCTCCTGTCCGCGGGAGCCGCGATCCGGGCCTCCAGTTTGCGCGGAGAGCGTGAAATCCCTCTGGAGAGTTTCTTTCGGGGTCCGTTTGAAAATGTCCTCGAGGCAGACGAGGCCCTCACGCAGATCCATATACCGGTCCCGCCGAATGACGCTCGGAGCATCTATCTAAAGCACGTTCTCCGCGCGGTGGATCGCGCGACCGTCTCGGTCGGATTGATGATGCAGGTCGACAGGGAAGGGCGGTGTCAAACGGTTCGCATTGGATTGGGCGGAGCCGGCCCGACTCCTGTTCGAGCTAAGAAGGCAGAAGCATTATTAGAGAAAGAAAAAATTACGGATTCCATTATAGAAGCGGCCGGCATGGAAGTTTCCAGAAACTGTGATCCTTTATCCGACGCGCACGGACCGGCTGAATACAAGCGAAAAATGGCCGGCCTGTTGACGAAGAGAGCCATTCGCCAGGTCGTGGAAGCCTATTCAAAGAAGCGAGAGGTTTAAGCGGAATGACAAAACGAGAGTTGCAGCTAAAAGTCAACGGAAAGCCATTCACGGTCGAGATCTTTCCTTCGACCACTCTGCTTGACGTGCTCAGGGATGAGCTCGGTCTGACGGGGGCAAAGCGAGGTTGCGAAACAGGTTATTGCGGCTGTTGCACGGTTCTCCTGGATGGAAAGGCGATCCATTCCTGTTCCATCCTGGCTTTTCGAGCGAAAGATCACGCGATCCTGACCATCGAAGGCTTGGAAAAGAACGGTGAGTTGCATGCCCTGCAGAAGGCGTTTCTTAGTCGAGGAGGCAGCCAGTGCGGTTACTGCTCGCCCGGAATGATTCTTTCCAGCAAGGCGCTGCTGGATGCCAATCCCAACCCCACCGAGGCGGAAGTCAGACGAGCTCTCTCGGGAAACCTCTGCCGCTGCACCGGATACGCTCCAATCCTTGAAGCTGTTCTATCCGTCGCAGGGGAAGGCGGTCGCGTATGAACACAACCATCGTAGGTCAATCTTTACCGCTTATCGATGGAGTAGAGAAGGTTACCGGAAGGGGTGTCTATGGAGTTGACGTGCGCGTTCCGGGGATGGTCTTTGCCAGGATCTTGCGGAGCCCGTATGCGCATGCGCGAATTGTGCAGATAGATGCGAGTAAAGCGGAGAAAATTCAGGGAGTTCATGCGGTCGTAACGTGCAACGATTTACCTGATCGCCGAGTGGGCCTCGCGTTGAAAGATGAGTATGTCCTTGCCCGCGACAAGGTCCGTTACGCGGGGGAAGCGGTGGCGGCGGTTGCCGCGGTGGATCTTGAGACCGCCGATGAGGCGCTCAAGGCGATTCAGGTGGAATATCAGGAGCTCACGCCGGTGTTCGATGCTCGTGAGGCCCTCCGGGAGGATGCCCCGAGAATCCATGAGGACCTGGCGAATTATCAGCAAAGCGCTTATATCACGCGCTTTATCCAGCCTATTCCCAATAGCAACGTGGCGAGCCATATAAAACTCCGCAAAGGGGACATTGAGGCCGGATTCCTGCAGGCCGATGTCGTTCTGGAGGACACCTTCTACTGCCCCCGCATCCATCACTGTTACATGGAGCCTCACGCGGTCCTCGCAGAATACACCCCGGAGAAGATCGCCGTCTGGAGCAATGGCCAGAGACCTTTTGATATCCGAACTTATATGGCCGATCTTTTCGGGCTCCCGATGAGTAAGGTCAGAGTCATCAATACGATGATCGGTGGAGGGTTTGGGGGGAAGATCACGGCCAAGCTCGAGCCTATAGCCGTTGCTCTCAGTCGAAAAAGCCAAAGACCCGTGAAACTGGTCTTGAACAGGCAAGAAGAGTTCCAAGGGTTCGGCGGCGCGCACTCGGCGTGGGTCAAAATTAAGAGCGGCGCGACAAAAAACGGAAAGCTAACGGCCAGGGAAATGGAAGTGATCTGGGACGCCGGCGCTGCCGCAGATCTCGGAGTCAGCGTGGCCCTTCTCGCCGGAGTCGTCGGCGCTTCGGGACCTTATCGCATCCCGAATCTAAAACTTGACTCATATCTGGTCTACACGAATAAGGTCAATCCGACCGCGCTGAGGGGAATGGGAATGCAGCAGGTCTCATGGGCGGTGGAGTCACAGACCGACATGCTCGCAGAGAAGCTCGGAATAGATCCGATAGAGTTCAGGATGAGAAACGCTCTCGAGGAGGGAGACCGCTCGGCTACGGGTGAGGTTTTGGAGAGCGTCAGCGTTAAGGAATGCCTTAAAAAAGTGGCCGACGCGATGGAATGGGGAAGCAAACCTAAGGCGGCTAACCAGGGACGGGCTATTTGTGTCTGGCATAAGTTTTCGGCGCCCGCGACGACTTCGAGCGCCGCGGTTAAAGTTAACGCCGACGGCTCGGTGACTTTACTGACCGGCTCATCAGAGATCGGGCAGGGTTCCAAAACAGTTCTGGCCCAAATCGCAGCCGAGGAGTTAGGGGTCTCGCTCGAAGAGGTAAGCGTGATTTCCGGCGACACGGACGCCACGCCGTTCGACCACGGCAGCTTCTCGAGCCGGGTAACGCACCATACCGGGAACGCTGTGAAGTTTGCGGCTGAAGATGCCAGGGGCCAGATACTGAATCTGGCCGCAGAAATGATGCAACCGATGGAGATTACCCCTGAGGCTCTGGATCTAAGGGATCACAGAGTTTTTGTCCGGTCTCTTCCCGATACGGGACTCCCTCTGGCGGAAGTCGCACTGGCAGCTCAGATCCGCTATGGGAAGCCTATTTTGGGGAAAGGTTCATTCCGCGGGCAGGGGAGTCACCGTCTGGATCCGGAGACCGGCCAGAGCAATCAGCCGGCGGCGTCGGAGTGGATCTATGTCGCGCAGGGAGTTGACATTGAAGTGGATCCGGAAAGCGGGGTGATCAAGGTACTCAAGCTCATCGGCGCCTATGATTGCGGCAAAGCCATCAATCCTCTGGCAGCGCGCGGGCAAATCATCGGCGGAGTCATGATGGGTGTGGGGCTTTCGCTCTACGAGGAGATGCATTACGAGGATGGTCAGAACGTGAATCCAAATTTTATGGATTACATGATTCCGACAATCTCCGAGGCGCCCCCAATGGAAGTCATTCTGGTCGAAAATCCTCACCCCTTGGGACCTTACGGAGCGAAAGGCATTGGCGAAGCATCTATCGTACTTATTCCCGCGGCGATAGGGAACGCTCTTTACAACGCGACTGGCGTAAGGCTGAGAGAGCTTCCGCTTACGCCTGACCGGGTGTTGAACGCAATCGAAGCCAAAAGATAAGCAGGGAACATCCAGCAGGGAGCATGGAGCAGGGGGCAGGGAGCCTGAGAATAAAATTACATGGGAGTTGGAACCGTGACCTACAATGACATGAGGCAATTTCTGCAAGCGCTCGATCGAGAAGGGGAGCTGCGAAAAATTAGTACGCCGGTGGATCGCAAATTCGAGGTTGGGGCGGTCGCGTTCACCGAGCTTCAACAGAAAGGCCTGGACAATAACAAGGCTCTCTTGTTCGAGAAGCTTACCGGTTCTCCGTTTCCGCTGGCCGTGAACTTATTGGCTTCACCGAAGCGGTACCTAATGGCCCTGGGAGTCTCATCGCGCCAAGAGCTTCATCAGCTTTGGATGGAACGAACATCTCACTCGCTTGAGCCGGTGGTGGTTCAGAAAGGGCCGGCCCAGGAGGTCGTGACAGAGAAGGATCCGGATCTCGGCGAATTTCCCATCCCTGTGTGGAATGACAAAGACGGCGGACCGTTCATTACGATGCCGATGGTAATTTCAAAAGATCCGGAGACGGGCGAGCGCAATTGCGGCATCTACCGCCTGATGGTGCGGGAGGATCGGAGCAGCACCGGGATTCTCGCGGCTTCTTATCGCCATATTGCGCAACATTGCAACAAGGCGTTCGCCAAAGGCAAGCCGTTGCCTGTTGCCGTCGCTATCGGTGTGGAGCCTGCCATCGTCATTGCCGCCGCAGCTTCTTTTCCTCTTGGGGTGGATGAAATCGGTCGCGCCGGCTCGCTCCGCGGCGCGCCGGTTGAAATGATCAAATGTCATAGCGTTCCTCTCGAAGTCCCGGCCACTGCCGAAATCATTCTCGAGGGCGAGATCAGTCCGGGAGATATAGGTGAGGAGGGTCCATTTGGAGAATTTACCGGGTACTACGGCGGGGAGCGCGCGAAGCGGCCGATCTTCCGCATCCGGTGCATTACCCGAAGAAAAGATGCTATTGACGTCGGTAGCTATGTCGGGCGCCCGCCACAGGAAGATGCCTTGCTCCTCGCCATGAATGCCGAAATGGAAATCCAGCGTCAGTGTCCGGTTCCGGGGTTGAAAGAGGTCTTTGTTCATCCCTATGGCGTATTCAACGCGGTCTGTTCGATCGAGAAGAAGTTTGACGGCTACGGGAAGATGATCGGCATGGCCATATTTTCTACGTGGCCGGGGCGACTTATTAAGAACGTGATCCTGGTGGATGAAGATATCGATCCAAGAGATGCCAATCAGCTCTTCTGGGCGCTGGCAATGAGACTAAACCCGGAGCGCGATGTTGACATTATAAAGGATGTCGTAGGTGTGAGCCTTGACCCCAGCCTTCCGCCTGCGGAGAGAACTTCCGGGAGAAATCGCATCTCCAAGATGATTATCGATGCGACGGAGCCGTTCAAAAAGGGTGATTTTCCTGCGACCTGTATGCCTGAAGCTAATGTATTAGATCAGGTTAAGGCGAATCGCAGCCGCTACGGGATCGACTAGCGAACATTCCGCTGGCAAGCTTGTGCGACCTGAGTTGCTTCAGGGGAGATTTAGTCAAAGTACTATCCCGGCGATAGCATTCTCCCGGTCGGTGATTCATCAACGTTCCCGTGCCTCACAACTACGTGCCCTCTCACAATCGTGGAAACAATAGACCCGTGGATTTTCCGCCCATTGAATGGAGTCACTTTGGTTTTGCTGTGAAGTTCTTCGGCCCGAATTTCGCTGTCTTTTTTTAAATCCACTAATACGAGATCCGCATCGGAACCAACTTTGATGCAGCCTTTCTTTGGGTAAAGAGAGTAAGCGCGGGCCGGATTTTCGCTGGTAACACGGGCCAAATGTTCCAAAGAGAGCCTCCGATTGTGCGCCTCATTCAGCATCAGCGGGAGAAGAGTTTCGACTCCGCAAAATCCGGCGGTGGCTTCCCAGACGTTCTCACGCAGCTTTTCTTCCGGAGAAAGGGGGGAATGGTCGGTCGCAATCATATCGATCGTGCCGTCGAGAATACCCTCATAGAGGGCTTCGCGGTCTTCATCGCCTCGGATCGGCGGATTAATCTTGATGACGGAACCCAACCGGTCATAGTCCTGCCGGCTTAAGATCAGATACTGGGGGCATGTTTCTGCGAAGACGCCAAGCCCTTGTTGTTTGCCCTTCCGAATAGCCTCCACGCCCTCTTTCGCGCTTACGTGATGGATGTACAACTTTTCGATTCCGGTGAGCCGCGCATAGAGAAGGGCGCGCTGGATAGCTTCCGCCTCACAAACTGATGGGCGGCTTTCGAGATGAGCCAGTGGATAATTCTTCCCACTAGCCTGAAGTTTGTTTCGCAAATGCTCGATAATCCAATGATTTTCAGCGTGAACTCCCACACCCAGTTTAATCCGGCCCAGACGGTTAAACGCCTCGATCAGATATCCGTCGTGGAGCCATGGGGACCGGACCGACTGGCCCATGAAGACCTTAAAGGCGATGGCGCCGGCAGAAACGAGATCTTCAAGACGATCGAGATTATCAGGGGTGACAGCGGCTCTCAACCCGAAATCGACCAGCGACTTTTGTTCCAGGATCCTCTTTTTCTCCAAAAGGATCTCCGCAGTGCTGACGATCGGCTGGCTGCTGGGCATATCGAGCACCGTCGTGACTCCGCCGAAAGCCGCAGCGGTGGAACCGGTCTTGAAATCCTCGTACTCAGTCAATCCGGGATCGCGGAAATGGACATGGGCGTCTATGACGCCCGGAAGCAGGTAGTTCCCATTGGCATCAATCGTGAGCCGCGCTTCGGGTGAAAACGTATCGTCCATCAGAGCGGCGATCTTTTCGCCTTTTACCGCCACACTCCCCTTGCAAATGCCTTCAGGAGTGACAATGTTCGCGTTCTTTATGAGTAGATCTAACATATTGAGCATCCCCTGTATCCGAATAGTGAGCCTCCGTATAGCTGAAAAGACCGGTCCGAACAAGGGAAACTTTTGCTATGAGCCGAGCGTCCCGTGTTCCGAGCCGCAATCCTCTGTGCTCGATGATAATTGCAGACGCGTTTAGCGGGGTCGAGAGCGGGTGACGGCTGCGTCATTCCCGCGGAAGCGGGAATCGTGCGCCCGTGATGGCGCCACATCAGCATGGTGAAAGTCGGTGCCGGAGTATGCCACAACTCCGTAGCCGAAGGTAACTGCGTCGTCGCGAGGCGAGGTGGTGAGCAACCTGTCTGCCGTGCTCGGCAGGCCGGAGGCGAACTGACGGTCCGTAGGTGAACGAACTCGATTCGGCGTTGTGCGGCGGCGAGCCTGCGATTCCAGGGCGAAGCCCGGAACAAGTCCGATACGCTGGCGTGGTGGACAAAGCGGTATCGGGGCGCACTGCGTGGTTGGAGATGGAACGACAGGAAGGTGGGGCGTAGTAAGCGGGGAGACCTGCGCCGTAGGTGAGCGCGCGCAGGAGTCAGAGTCCCCATAGTACCGCTGCGGGGAGACCCGCGAGAGGGGCGGAGAGCAAAGCCGCTCCGAGGGAAGGGAGGATAGGAAGGTGGAAGCGTGAGTTTTACGAGTAAGCAGGGCGAAAGCCAAGCGCCGGGAGTGCCGAAGGAGGCTACACAAGGCGCAGAAGCCCACAGGAGAGATTGGCGGTGGGTGGAAGCTTCGGTGTGGAACGAGCGCATGTTGGCGGCGCTGGAGAACGGCGTCAAAGGAGGAAAATGGTTTAGCCTGATAGATAAAGTGTACCGAGCAGAGACGCTTAAAGCAGCCTGGCAGAAGGTAGCGGCCAACCGAGGAGCAGCGGGAGTCGACGGTCAAAGCGTCGAGCGGTTTGCGGCGTTA
>JACQUW010000388.1 GCA_016210115.1 Deltaproteobacteria bacterium
GAAAATGCGCAAACTGAACAAAAACATACGCCTGGTCTTCGACTACTTGCGCATGACAAAAAACTCCTGCGCCCCCTCGCGATGGTTGAAATGAAAAAAAGAGAACAAATTTACCGTGGTGTGCAATGCGTGTGCAATGGTGTGCAACGCAATTCCCGCAGGGCAAAAACCGGCAGGCGCGCGGCGCTCTCCCTACAAGGAGCAGGTGTTTTTTGCAAACAGCTCCTCCAAGGTCGGCCGGTGGTCGATGTAGCCTTGCTCATGGGCGTAGCGGACGAACGTTTCCAGCACATGGCGGTTGGGCTCTAAACCCTGTGCCCAGGGATCAGGACCGAAGGCTGCCCGTTCGTCCTCAAGAATGAAAGGTGCCTGCACCAGCGTTAAGTATTTTGGATCCGTATAGGACTGTATGCACTCCGCCTGCGCTGCTTTGAAAGCTTCGACAAGACTCTTGGCTGTCCACGGGTTCCTTTTCCACAACGCTTGATTCATCACCACCGTGTGGGTGATGGGAAAAATTTTGGTCTCGCGATAGTAATTTCGTATTTCATTTAGACAATCCGGAAACAATCGCCGTATTCGGGGGTCGCGCTGCCGGAAAAGTTTGGGCAGGACGGGCAGGAGTATCGCCTCGACTTCCCGGTTGAGCAATAACTGCTCGACATCATCTCCCTCACGAACCGTGACGGGGACATTATTAGGAATCACAAAATCTGCGCCTTCCTCCTCCGTGGTTATCCAGGAAAAATCTTGCGGGCGGATGCCGTAGTGATCCTGAAGAATGCCCCGCATCCAGAGGTTGACGGTCCAGCGGTACCGTGGGACGCCGATGCGCTTGCCAACCAGATCGGCGGGGCGGGTGAACGAATCGTCCGAGCGGCAGAAAAGAAAAGCATGAACCCACATGCGCAGGGGAAAAATCGGAAGCGCCACGACCGGCTCTTTTCTGCAATGCGCCATCAGATACCAGGAAAAAGACATTTCGGCGACATCGTACATCTCATAAACGGGTCTTCTGCAAAACTCGCCGATGGCCTCGTTGCGAGCCTCGAGATCAATACCTTCAGGCTTTACCCGTCCCTCTAACAGCGCCCGTGTCCGATCGTATCCGCCCACGGCAAGGGTCAAGCGGGTTTCGCCGCGCGCCGCGTCCAACGCCACATCGTTGGCGCTTTTGCTTGCATCCATGTTTTCCAACCTGGTATTCATGACGGCTTCCTTTCAGGCCACGCCGGCTTGCTTCAGCGTTGCGGTAAAATCTTTCTGGATTTGCGGGTCTTCATGGTCGAATTCGAGCATGGTCCCGCCATCTTTGTTTGGGGGTCGTCGAGCCTCCCGCCGCATGCAGATCGTAAAAAGGCCACTCCTCTTTTTTTGCTTCCATTCCCGATGGCCGAGAGCCGGACGGGTTTGGTCGCGGTGTTGAATTGCGCGTGAAACCAGTTGGTCGGAGGACTGGCGCGACCTCCTTCTTTCCACTATCCGATAATGGGATGGTATGTCAATCTAACGTTTTCCAACATTTCCGCGTTTGTCTTCCATCGCGCGTGCTCCCACACACCGTCGTCGATCTCGTACCCTTGTGCTGCGAGATGTCGATCTCGTCGAACTCCGGGTCGACTATACGGAACTCTGTCATCGGCCGGCCGCTTGGTAACGCTGCTCGCGGGCAAATGTCTCGTCTGAACGGCCCCGTGTAGAGCGCCCGTAACCAGGGACACCGGCCCTGCGACGAAGCGCGATCAATTGGGATTAAGTTGGATAAAGTAGGATAGAGGTCTTTCTTGGAAGCGAAAAAAGGTTATCCTATCAGGAGAGTTAGTCTGGTACTTGATAGACCGCGATCCGGATTCAAAAGAATGCTGAGAGCGGAGTCATCAGTCTCTGCCTCTTGAACGGAGGGGGAATGGAGCATCTACTCGAAGTCCGCAAACGCGTCTTTGACGAATTGCGCGACACCCAAGTCGTCAAGACTCTCTTTCACGGTACGCTCGATCGAGCCGCCTACGTCCGGTATCTGCTCAACGCCTATAATTACGCGCAGCACAGCCCGAAAGTGATGGCCGTTGCCGCCGCGCGCTGTACGGACACGCACCCGGAATTGGCGACGTACTTGCTGCACCATGCGATCGAAGAGCAGGGGCATTATCTGTGGGCGCTCGAAGACCTGCGCGACTTGAATGTGGGGGATGTCGAGGCGCAAGCGGCGCGGCCGCTTCCGTCGTGTGCCGCCATGATCGGCTACATTCATTATACCGCCGGCTACGCGAACCCCGTCGGCTTGTTGGGCTGGATGTATGTGCTCGAGGCGGTGGGAAACGATCTCGGCACCGTCGTTGCGAAGTCGCTCAAGAACGCGCTCAAGCTGCCCGGTAGCGCCGGCCTCCGCTTTGTGGCGCGTCACGGCGTCAGCGATACGGATCACGCGCGGGAGCTGACGGAGCAAATTCAAAAATACGTGACACAGGACGCGGACCTCAAAGATGTTGACTACGTGGCCGACGTGGTGGCCGACCTTTACGTGCGGATGTTTCACGAGATCGGGCAGGAGCGACAGCGATGGGATTGACCGTTGCAGAGGCCCGCTCCGAGGCGGAGCGGGAGAAAATCTTCGAATTTCGCTACCGCATTTATACGGAAGAATTGGGGCTCTCGCCGCCGACGGCGGACCACGCACGCAAGCGGCTCTGGGATCCGCTCGACGACGTAAGCGTTTCGCATGCGCTGCTGGAGGACGGCGGGGTTGTCGGATCGCTCAGGGTGACGTTCCTCGAAGATGTTCGCGATCCGTCGGTCTTGATCGAAAAATTTTCCCTTGAGCCGGCCATCGCCGCGCTCGGCGTCTCCGCCATCTGCACCACCAGCCGATTTATTCTCGATCCCCGGCTCCGGCATGGAACGGCAATCCTGCGGTTGATGGAGGCTGCGTATGAGCATGGGGTTTCCCGCGGAACCGTGCGCTTGAATTACGGCGATTGCAGCCCGCACCTGCTGCCGTTCTACGAGCACCTGGGCTACCGGCGCTACACGCGTGCCTACAACGACACGGCTTACGGATTTAAGATCCTGATCGTCATGCTGGTGCACGACCAAAAACGATTCGAGCATGTTCGCTCACCGCTCTCACGCGTCGCATCGCGTTATCCCGACGATCCACAGGCGCGCGCATGGTTCGAGCAGAGCTATCCTGATTACGTCGATGTCGAAAGCGCGGCGTTCCTACCGGAGGGAGTATTCTTCGATATGTTGTCGCACCGCGTTGCGACCGACGCGTTGCACAGTCGAGGCTTGCTGCACGGCCTTGAGCGGGGGGAAGCCGAGAGATTTCTCGCGACTGCGACTCTCATCCAAGCAGCGCCGGGCGATCGCATTGTAAGGCAGGGCGAACTTGGCGACAGCGTGTTCGTGCTCCTGTCCGGACTCGCCGATGTGACGTTAGACGAGGCGCCGGATCAGCCGGTGGCGGTCCTAGGCGCGGGCGACACCTTCGGCGAGATGAGCTTCCTCACTTCGAAGCCGCGCACGGCCAATGTGGTCGCGAAGGCACCCTCGGAGATGATCGTTCTTTCGGGAGATTCGCTCAAACGGTTCATCGCCAAAGAGCCTGCCGTCGCCGCAAAGGTGTTGCTGAATCTCTCGCGCACATTGGCCGAGCGCCTGGCCGTCGTCACGCCGCAGGCGTTGAAACGTCATTGAAAGACGAGCGTTCCGATATGAGCGCGCGGTGACGTTTATCTCGCCGACAGGTGCCGACGCGCGACAGCAACCAGCGCCGCTTCCAGGCGTCCGGTGGGCAGGCTCGTGAAACACTACGTCGAATGGATTCTTCGGCATCGGCTTCTCGTCGTCGGCCTCGTCGGTCTTGTCACCGTCGCGCTGGCCCTGCAGATTTCACAGCTCCACGTCATCATCGACCCCAATACGATGCTGCCGCAAGACCATCCCTTCGTGGTGGCTACGAACCGGGTGGAAAAGCTGTTCGGGTCGAAATACATCGTCATCATCGGTGTCACGCCGAAACAGGGCGACGCCTTCAGCGCGCACGTGTTGCGCACAGTTCAGCGCCTGACCACCGCCATTCTGGAGGCGCCCGGCATAGTCAAGGAGAACGTCCTCAGCCTGTCCTCAAGGCGGGCGAAAAATATTGTCGGCATGGCCGACGGCATCGATGTGCGCCAATTGATGGAGGCCGTCCCGGCGACGCCTGCAGAGGCCGAAGTGTTGCGCGGAGCTGTTCGCGCCAACCCGGTTTATGTCGGTACGCTCGTTTCGCGGGACGAGAGTACCGTGGCCATTATCGCAGAGTTCCGGGAACAGGCGGGCGGCTTTCGCGCGATCGTAGAAAACCTGCGGCCCATTGTAGAACGGGAGCGTGACGGATCGGTCGACATCAGCCTCGGTGGCCTTCCCGTCTTTCTCGCTGAAATCGAAATCTACTCGCAGCGGATCGCGTTTCTCTTCTTTATCGCCGTTCTGATTGCCGGGTTGATCCACTATGAAGCGTTCCGCACGGTCCAGGGGTTGATTCTGCCTCTGGTCACCGCGCTCCTTGCAGTGCTGTGGGGACTGGGAATTATGCGTCTAGCCGGGATCCCCATGGACGTTTTCAACGGGACCACGCCGATTCTGATCTTGGCCATAGCGGCCGGCCACGCCGTGCAGATTCTCAAGCGTTACTACGAGGAGTACCATCGTCTCCGACAGACTACCGACCTCGCGCCAGCCGAGGCGAGCAGGGCCGCCGTAGTGGAATCGGTAACGCGCATCGGGCCGGTCATGCTCACGGCCGGAAGCGTGGCTGTGTTGGGCTTTTTCTCGCTCGCCGTTTTCGAGATTACGACCATCCGTACGTTCGGCGTGTTTACAGGCCTGGGCATTCTCAGCGCGGTGATTTTGGAGATGACGTTTATTCCGGCGCTCCGCTCTCTTCTCCCGGCGCCAGGGCGGAGAGAAAGTCATCGGGAGCGCGAGCGGTGCATGTGGGACCGGCTCACCGAGAGAATCGCGGATTGGGTGATCGGCCCGGGCCGGTGGCGCATCTATGCCGGAGTCGCCCTTCTAGTTTTGTTCTGCGGCAGCGGGCTGAGTCGGCTGGCAATGGATAATTCCGTCAAAAGCTACTTCTTTGATCATCTTCCGTTCCAGCGCGACGACAGGGCGCTGAATGAGCGGCTCGCCGGAACCAACACGCTTTACGTCTTGGTTGAAGCGCAAGGCGAAGACGCGATTAAAGATCCGAAGCTCCTCCGAGCGATGGAAGCCACTCAACGCTTCCTCGAACAGCAACCTAATGTCGGGAAAACGCTTTCTTTGGCCGATTTTGTCAAACGGATGAATCGCGCAATGCACGGCAACGATGCGGCTTTCAACCGGATTCCGGAGAGTCGCGAGTTGATCTCACAATATCTGCTGCTTTATTCCATGTCGGGCGAACCAGGAGACTTTGATACCTATGTCGACTATGCCTATCGATCCGCCAACATCTGGGTATTTCTGAAGAGCGACAGCAGCGCGTTTGTGCAAGGGCTGATCGCCAGGCTCAATGATTTCACGCGCGCGCAGTTCGGCGACCGGGTTAGGATCAGCATGGGCGGCAGCGTCGCTCAGACCGCGGCTCTCAATGAGGTGATGGTGCGCGACAAAATCTTGAACATCATCCAGATTGGCGGCGTGGTTCTGCTCATTGCCTCGGTCGTCTTCCGTTCTCTGTGGGCTGGACTGCTGGTGCTCGTGCCGTTGCTCCTTGCCGTGCTCGCCAACTTCGGCCTGATGGGATGGTTGGGAATCCGACTGAATATTGGCACTTCGCTGATTTCCGCCATGGCGGTCGGCATCGGCGCGGACTACGCGATCTATCTCATCTACCGTCTGCGAGAGGAGCTGGGGCGCAGCGTGGACGAATCGGTGGCGTTTCGCGCCGCTCTTACCACGGCGGGCAAGGCGATTCTGTTCGTGGCCTCGGCAGTAGCCGGCGGCTATGGTGTGCTTCTTTTTTCCTACGGCTACTACATTCATATGTGGTTTGCGATTTTGATCGCGACGGCCATGCTCGTGAGCTCGCTCGCCGCTCTCACGATCTTGCCGTGTTTGATTCTGACTCTGCGTCCACGCTTTGTCTTTGGGGCGGCCCGCCCGCGCCGTGTCCCGGCGCGGGGCATCACCGCCGCGCTGCTTCTCGCTATCGGGCTCGCCTCGCTCTCAGGCAATCCGGCGTCCGCCGATCCTCTGACGGCTACGGAAATTATGCAAAAGAACTTCGTTGCCGCGAAGGTTGTGGATTCCATTTCCGACGTGACGTTTACCTTGACCAGCAAGACGCGGCAGGAGCGCGTCAGAAAGACCGTGGTTGTCACCAAGCTCCAACCCAACGGCGTGGACAACATGCAGATGATGCGATTTCTGTCGCCGCCGGACGATAAGGGGACGGCTGTTCTCACGATCGAGCATGGAGACAAGGACGATGACATTTGGGTCTATCTGCCGGCGCTGAAAAAAGTCCGACGGCTCGTGGCTTCGAACAAGAAGAGCAGCTTTGCAGGGACGGACTTTTCCTACGGCGACGTGATCGGCCACAAGGTCGAGGAATGGGAACATCGCCTGCTGGGTGAAGAAGAGCTGGATGGCCGTCCGTGCTACGTGATCGAATCGTTGCCCGCAAGCGATACGGTCAAATCGAACAGCGGCTATTCGAAGCACCGCCTCTGGATCCGCAAGGACAACTTCGTGGCAATAAAGGAAGAGTTCTGGGATCAGGCCGGGCAGCCGCTCAAGACCTTCAGGGGTTCCGATGTTCGACTCGTGGATCCCGGGAGGAAGAAATGGCGAGCGATGCGGTTGGAGGCTAGCAATATTCAGACAGGTCACCGGACAACCATCCAGTTCGAGAACTTCAAGACGAATCAACAGGTCAAAGACGAGTTCTTCACGACGCGATACATGGAGCGGGAGCCATGAAACTCAACGGCCCGGCGTTCGGATTCGCCGTTTTGTTCGCGACATCGCGTCTCTTTGCAGCAGAACCTCCGGACGATATCCATGCGCTCAAAGAATGGCTCCGGGAAGTGAGCCTCAGCGGGTCCGTCAGAGGCGGGTACTGGAGTTCTTCCAGAGACCTCGATGATCGGCGGCATCTGGCGGTGGCTTCCGTCTGGCTCAAAGCTACCTCCAAACTCGGCTCCAACGCCTCGTTCCTTGTCGAAGGATGGGTCGGCAACCCGGGGCTTTTCCGGGAGGATGAGACCATCGGCGCGCTCCGAGAAGCCTATTTAAAGGCGAGTCTCGGCCCTTTGGATCTCAGCTTCGGCAGGGAGATCATTCCCTGGGGACGCGCCGACCGGATCAATCCGACGGACAACCTTACTCCAAAGGACTTCAGCTTGCTCGTCCCCGATGACGACGACCAGCGGCTCGGCACGTTTGCGATCAAGGGTTCCTATTACCTCACAGGACTGTCGCTCACCGTGGTATGGCTGCCGGAGTTCAAATCCGACACTATTCCGATTAAACGGCCGCCCCCATTGTTTAGACTTCACGAGCAAGAGCGGGGATGGGATCTAGGACAGTGGGCGATCAAGGTCGAGCAAACCGAAAAAAGAGTCGATTGGTCCCTCTCGTTTTTCGACGGCTTGGATCGGTTTCCCGACCTTGGGATCGGGAGCATCAGCCCGTCGCGGGTGAAGCTCCGATTGAGAAATCATCGCATCCAAGTCATCGGGGCCGATGCCGCAACGGTCTTAGGCCGCTATGGCTTGCGGGGAGAAGTCGCGTTCACCTTCACTGAGAACTCGGGCGAGGGTCCGGAAGTGAAGAACCCGTTTTTCTTCATGGTCGCCGGCGGCGACCGGACCTTCTTCGAACATCTCAATGTCAATATTCAGTATCTTCTCCGCGTGGTGACGCCTTACCGGAGTCCGTTCAATATCCCGGATCCCGTCCAGCGCGAGGTGGCGCTCCAGCAGGCTACACAAACGAACCAACTTGACCGCGTTCAGCACGGCGCCTCCCTGCGAGTCAGCGATAAATGGTTCAACGAAACACTGGAAGGGGAAGCGGTCGCCGTCATCTTCTTTACTCGCGGGGATTACGCGATCCGCCCTAAGTTAACTTACGCCTTTACTGACCGGTGGAAGGGTACAATCGGTGCCGATCTTTTTCGGGGGCCGGACCGATCGTTTTTCGGCAACCTGAGGGACAATTCCACTGCGTTCATCGAGTTGCGCTGGAGCTTCTGAACCCAAGCGGCTCGCTTAACTCTATCTTGCGGTGAAACTCCGAACGAGCTTCCGGCCGTAACAGACCGCGGTTAAGAACCGGCGTTTCACTCGGAATCAAGACTGAAATCCATATTCTTCCCAGCGAGACGACACGGGATCGAGATGTTCCTTCGGCGGCAGCGCGACGGCGGGGAAGTCGTGTTTCTTGGTTGCGTCGATGGCGATGCGCGATCCGACGCGTCGAATGGGATCATGCTGCGGCACCGAGGGCAGTGCTGGTGACGGATCGAAGCCAACCGCCTGAACGTCGGTTTCAATATAAACGTCTTTGTCCGGTCGGACTCTCCAGCTCAACGCCCAGTCAATCGCAAAGTCGTCGCGAATATCGATATCGTCATCAACGATGACGGTAATTTTTCCAAACCCCGTTCGAAGTGACCAGATTCCATACATCGCTTGCTTCACCTGGCCGGGAAACTGCTTTGTCATCGAGACCACGACGTAAGCGCCGCTTCCTCCCGTTTCTTTAAGACGGACATCTCTTATCGGAAGATTGAGCGTGTACTTGAGATGTTTGTAGAGGGGCCACTCGCCGCCGACTCCTCGAATGCAAGAGGATTCCGACGGTGGCCGCTGGCTAATGAAGCATTGAAACAGCGGGTCGTTCCTGAAAGTCATGCATTTGATCACGAAGACCGGCTCGTTGCCTGCGGGGCCCATGCCCGTATATTCTCCAAAAGGGCCTTCAGGCTCCCGGATTCGCGGTGGAATCTCTCCTTCGAGGACAATTTCCGCGGTGGCCGGGACATGGAGTGAAATCGGTCCGTTACCTCGGTTTGAGGCTTCGCAATCCGAAAACCGGTGGCTGTTTTCACTCAGGCTCACCCTTTGAATCAGGGTGTGTTATGCTAGCCGCGCCACACGAGCAACACGGCTTCGCGCCACGGAAAGTAGAATCTCTGCTGTTTGAATGGTTGAACTGAACTCCCAACGACCAAGGAAACGTTGGTTCATTCTCGGTCTCACGACCTTATCGCAAGTAAGCGTGTCCGCGATTCGGTTGGGGCTTCCGGCCTTGGTTCCTTTTATAAAGGCGGAACTCAAACTCAGCCGGACGGAAGTTGGCTTTCTGAGTTCCGTTCTTAACCTGGGTTCGATTGCCGCGGGGATTCCCGCGGGAAAGGCTGCAGATCGATTTGGCGAAAAACCCCTCATCGGTTTTGCGGCAATCGCCGCCGGGCTAATCGTGATGGGAGTGAATTGGGTCGAAAGCTATGGCTCGCTTGTCCCCGCTCTGATCCTCACCGGTATTGCAGCGGGGAGCTCAACGCCGGCCGGCAGCAAGGCTGTTGCGGGATGGTTTTCGGCCGACGAAAGAGGAACCGCGATGGGAGTGCGCCAGATGGCTGTTCCTCTGGGAGGAGCGATAGCGGCTCTATCTCTGCCCCCGCTGGCGATCGGCTTCGGCTGGCGCATCGCCTTTGCCGCGGCGGGAGCTGCCGCCGTGGGAAGCGGTCTGATTGCCGGGTATTTTTATGAGGAGCCCGCGGGGACGCCGGTTCCTTCAAAAAAACGGGCTGTGGGAGTCGCTGATCTTGCTTTACGGAAAGAGATTCTAGCCGTTCTTATTTTCGCCTTTGTCTTGGGCGGCGGGCAGTGGTGCTATCTCACATATCTCCAGCTCTATTTGGTCGAAGTGGTCCGGCTGCCGCTCACAATGGCCGCAGCGCTCCTGGCTTCCGGCCAGATCTTCGGGGCCGCGGGCAGAATTATCTGGGGCGTGTCGAGTGATAAACTATTTCATGGGAGGCGCAAACCGGCGCTTGTCATTGTGGGTATCCTTGCCGCTCTGATGTCTTTTGCGATCTCGCTGTTTACTCCTGAAACGCCGCTGTGGTTGATCGTTTTGAGCTTTGCCCTTTTGGGTCTTTCACTCCTGGGCTGGCAGGGTCTGTCGTTCGCGTTGATTTCCGAGCTGGTCGAAAGCCGCGCGGCCGGGGTAGCGATCGGGTTGAATCAAAGCGTTGCGCTTTCCGGGATTATGCTTTTGCCGCCGCTGTTTGGTTTTTTCGTTGATATGACCGAGTCGTATAGGGGCGCCTGGATTTTACTCTCAGGGCTGATCCTTTTCACGTTGAGCTTTTTTGGTTGGATTCGTGAAAAGTAGCGCTCTCGCGCACAACTTAGCCGCAGAAACGGTGAAACCGAAGTAATCTTCCCCGGACCGGCTCGCTTCCCGAGCTGTCGCGCTTCACTTAACCCTGATTATCAGATCGTCCGGCCGCCATCCCTGATTGGCGCATATTTTTAAGACTCGGTTGAGGGAGTCCGCGATCACGTTAAGGAGAGAGCGTGAGGGGATGTGAACGACAATCCATCTACGCATAGTGGGTTCCTCCGGCATCATGGCATTGTCGCAACAACCATGCCGGGCCTCAGCGGGCGTGTTCCGCGATATTTCGGTTACTTTTGCGGCGCTGCGCGGAGCGGAAAGGCAGGTGCTGTACAAAACTGGACCGGCTCGTCCACGGCCGGCCAGCTTTAACGTCCCATGTTTCCCATCTGACTCGCCGGGTAGCGAGTGCCCGCCGTTGCGCCGGGAACGAACGCTTCATTGAGTTACGCCAGGTCTGTGGCATCCAGATGGATCTCGGTTGCGCGGACATTTTCCTCGAGGTATGGACGCTTCTTCGTTCCTGGGATGGGCACGATGTCCTCACCCCCGGCAAGCACCCAGGCTAATGCAATCTGAGCGGGCGTGCAGCCTTTGGTTGCGGCGATTTCCTCCAACGGTTTCAGCAGTTGGAGATTCCGGGCCAGATTCTCTTTCTGGAAACGAGGATGGCTGTGACGCCTGTCCCCGGGAATCAAACTCTCGGCGCTCCGGACCTTGCCGCTTAAGAACCCGCGGCCGAGCGGGGCATAAGCCACGTAAGTAATTTCCAACTCGCGGCAAGCCGGCAGCCACTCCTCCTCCGCGTCCCGCGTCCACAGGGAGTACTCGGTTTCCAGGGCTGTAACCGGATGGACGGCATGCGCCCGGCGAAGCGTTTGCGCGCCGACGCCCCTTGATCGCCCGCCCAAGGAGTTCTTCGTTGTGGCCGTTGCCGTATGCGTCCGAGGTATCGAAAAAATTAATTCCCAGCTCAATGGCGCGGCGGATCGTTGCCGTGGATTCCCGGTCGTCGGTTATTTCTCCTGGACGCACCGTCGAAGCACGGTTAACACGGGCTAACAGCTTGCGCAACAACCAAAACTATTCGTATCCAGTGCTGCGATTGCCTTGACTTGTCTCAAGCCTTTGGGATAGATGGTCGGAACTGTTAGCCAAACAACAAAAAACTTCGATTCATATTTCCATGTTGTTTCGGACTCTGATGCTTATTTTCACGGGCTGGCTGTTGGTTTCCTCCGGTTGCCTCGGGAAAAAGGCGACCCCAGACGAGGTTTTGAAGGAATTGGAACAACTGAGATCGAACCTCGATGAAGATGCTTCGGGTGAAGCCATTGCGAAGCTCGAAAAGTTTCGCGACAGGTATTCGAGATTTCATGTGTCCACTATTGTATCGCAGGAGATAGCCAAGCTCCGGGCGCAGGTCAAGGGACGCTTTCACGTTGCAAGGGAGTTGGCGCGGGAAGGGGAGCTGGAGCGAGCGGAAAAGATTATCAGAGATCTCGCACATCACTTTGCTGCCACAGATGACGGCCGATGGGCCAAGGAATTTCTCGGTTTTGACTTTTATCTCTGGAAAGCCAACCACCTGATCAGGGATCAGCGCTTCGACGAGGCAGAGGAAAGCCTCAACGAACTCTTTAAGAAATACCCCGCGCCGGCACGGATATCGGAGGCAGAACGAATGCTCGACGCGATCACGCAAGCACAGGCCGGCCGGGCGCGAACGGTTCAGGCCCAGGCGAGAAGTGCATCGGTTCAACTCCAGGTCTTGCTGCGGAGCTATTACCGTAAACACCGCCGCTATCCAGGCGCGTTGGCCCTGGATCAACTGGACCTAGATCAGCCGATCGTCCAGAGCAAAATTAAGGGAAATCTTTCCGCGATCAGCGACTATCAGTTCTCTGACGGAGGCTTCTCGCTGATTACCGTTGCCAAAGACGGCAAAACCCGCTTTCGGGTTACCCAGGGTGAGATTACCGCAGTTGATTGAGCGGAGGGTGGCCGCTTCACGCGGCAGCGGGCTGTGGTTTCGACTCGCGACTCTGGGCGTCGAACGACGTCAAAGAATTTTTCGGCCCTTTAGCGCGTCGGGAACGTTCAGGCCGATTGCTTGGATCTGCGCGTCCAAGTCCGTCTTGTACATCTGCCGGAGCTCCTCATTGCCCCAACGGCGGATGCCATAGGCTACAGCCAGGTCGCTGAATTTTGATTTGGAAGCGCCGAAGGTATCGAGCGCATGCGGGTACCACTTGTCGACGGCTTGTTGAGCATCCTCTTTTGTGGCGCCGCACAACCGGGCGTATTCCGGATTCTGCACGATGTCTCGGATGCGACGCGCGCCGAAAGAGGCGTGAAATCTCTCTTCATGCACCATCGTGGTCATCTCCCGCGCCAGGGGAGCAAAACTGCAATTCTCCAGCGCGCGCAGGTGATACCAGGCGACGAGATCGAGCGTAAAACAAAAGCCACAGACGTCCACCCACGTTTCGAAAGGCACATTGAACGCGCTCAGGAGATGCTCGCCCATCCGCACTTTGAGAAGATTCGCGGCTTTTTCTTCGCCCTCCGGGCCGAACGAGCGCAGCATACGGCAGTCGATAAAGCCCTGGTGCGCTTCATCGGCGCAGATCTGCGCTTGGATGTAGCGATCCTCCGGCGTAGGTCCCTGATTAATCCAGGCCTGATGCTGCTCGACGGAAGCAAACTCGGTTGAGGCCAGAGCGTAAATGATCTTAATGAGAGTGGTCTTGTATTCCTCGGGCATTTGCTCAACGGTTTCAACCTTCCGCATGCCCAAAAGGTCTCCCCATTTTACGGATCGAGATACGCTCATGTGTTTCCTCCCTATTTTTTCGTGATGAAGCCCGGCTCTTCCGCAAGATTATCTGATATTCAGCGTTCAAGCAAATAGCCAAGGTCTGTCCATAAAAGGCGATCAGCCAAGCGCACGGCGCTGAACACAGCCATTGCACGACTCAAGCCGCGCGCTGAATAGCCGGGCGCTACAAAGATGGCTAGTGCTAGTTTGACTGAGTAGTTGAATTTCTATATGGTTTTTTGAAGGGAGAGGTGGCCGAGCCCGGTTGAAGGCGCCTGACTCGAAATCAGGTGTACCCGGAAGGGTACCGGGGGTTCAAATCCCTCCCTCTCCGCCAACAGATTCTCTTTTCCTGCCAGCGGCTTATCCCTTTTTCCTGATTGCCAGTCAGAAGCCTGTGCTA
The DNA here is from genome assembly GCA_016210115.1 of Deltaproteobacteria bacterium. Lineage (GTDB taxonomy): Bacteria > Desulfobacterota > Binatia > UBA9968 > UBA9968 > JACQUW01. The sequence continues at coordinate 13,611 of JACQUW010000388.1, forward strand.
AAAAAGTCAGATGCGCTTTGGGGTCAAATTGTGCGCCTTTTGTACAAGTTCGCATTTTCGGCTTTCATCCCGCACGTTTAAGCGGAACGACTTTCCGATCTTCCGCTTCGCGCTTTAGGTGTTCTTGGACCTTCTCCATTGATTTTCTTAAGTCCTCTTCGTCCACGATGTCGTAGCGCTTGTAAACCGCGTTGGTTTTGTGCCCGGAGAACTTCATGCCCTCGATTTCGGAGATTCCTGACTTCCGAAAGTTTCTTATCGCGCTCCGTCTCATGTCGTGCGGCACGAGTCCCATCAGTCCAGCCGCCTTGCAAGCCGCCTTAAAGGCCTTGCGGAAATCCTTGATCGGCCTTCCGTTGCGGTGGAAAACATAAGGGCAGTCCGGGCGCCGCTTGGCGAGCCGCCGCTCTATGACTTCCCGGAGTTCGCCGATTAACGGGAGTGTGCGCGGGTGCTTTGTCTTCTCGTTCTTTCGGGTGAGGCGGATAATCCAGTTGTCAAGGTCAACCTTGGACCATTCCAGCTTCTTCGCCTCGCCGGATCGCCACGCCGAGTTGTAAAGGAACCTCACGATATCGTGGTCATCGGCGTCGAGCTTCTCCAGGTGCTCCGCCACGGCTTCGAACTCGGCCTTGTTGATGAATCCCTCGCGGATCTTCTCGCCTTGGAGCATCTGGATTTCCGGCCGGTAGGAAATCTCATGCGCCTTGAAAAGCAGATTATAGCCGCGTCGCAGGTACGCCATTTCACGGTTTACCGTCGCCCTTGCCGCTCCTTCGGCAAGGCGGTGTTGCTGATATGCTTCGATCCGAGACGGCGTGATGTCGATCAGGCGATCATAGTTGAAATAGTCCTTGACATGCTGCAAGCACCCGCTGACCGTTTCCGCCGACCGCTTTTCGTTTCGCTCATAGTCGGCAAGAATCTTTAGCTCCAGGTCATCTAGGCCGAGCTTTTTTTCCGTTGGCCCGACAAATTCCGGGCGCTTCGCTTCCTCGATGCGCTTGTTAAGATGTTTCCAGGCCTTTCTCTCATCCGTAGTCTCGGCAGTCTCGCGGATCTCGTGGCCGTTACGGCTATACCGTATCCAATAGATTTTTCCGCGCAGGTAAACCCCTCCCATGCCACGCGGTCGGTCCTTCACTTCTTGGTCCCTCCCTTCTTCTTGGAATGATGGCGCCCTAGGTACTCATCGACGGCGCGCCGGATGAGTTCAGCCAGCGATGTACGCTCATCGACAGCGATATGCTTAAGGCGAGCATGCGTGGCCTCATCCATGTAAATCATGGTTTTCATGATGCGTTCCCCCTTCCTGAAAATTTGTTTCGGCATGAGGGAACTATACTTTACTGACATAGGTATGTCAAGCACCGTCATGAGAACTTTTTGGCCTCCATCCAGCGGAGCATCCCGGCATACGAAAAGCGCAACATCTTAGGACCAATCTTTCGGGTAAAAGGCAGCTTCTTCCGATTGTGGTAAAGCCAGTCCACGGAAACGGCGAGCAGCTTAGCAGCCTCTTCAATTTCAAGTAGTCGGTCGGGAACATGGCTGTTATTGGCCGCCCGTAGCTCCTCGCGCACCGCCTGGCGGATTGCGGCCATGAGCAATTCGGCAAAAAGCAGCGTGGGGGAGTCGGGCTTCAGTTCGCTCATGTCCTAGGCCGCCTCCAGAGCCTTCTTGAATTTCCATCTTCCGTGCCACCATGCTGCAGCTCGAAAAAGGCGAGAGCTTAGGCTAAAAGTCTCCAGATCAGCCACCGTGCCCCCGGCTACGAGAAAATCATCAAGTCCAACTTTCGTCCCGCTTTCCTGCGGGATCTGCGCGACTAAAACACTTGCGCCGCGGTCTCGAAGCTCCCGGCCGAGGGCATAGACGGCTCGCAGTAAATCAGGCCTGTCCCATACGTCCGAGTCGGGAATAATCACTGCTTCGCGCTCGTTACAATCAATGCGATGCAAGTCATCAATCGCCGTCCCCTTGCTCAGCCAATTCCAAATCCCGCCGATCCCAACGGCATTCAAACCGGCCTGAGATGCGGCCAGAGTTTTTTTCTCCCCTTCACAAACAGAGACGGCGCCAGGCCTCACGGGAAAAGGCATATAGAGCCGCGCGCTCGTTCCTGGAGGCTGAGCATATTTCATCTTGCCGAGAGGTGGGAAAATCTTGATACGCGCGAAGCTCGGATCTTGATACGGAAAACACAACGCGCTCTCAACCTCGGCTGGTGCGCTTTTGAAAAAGTGTTCAATGAATCGTGGTGGCAGCGAGTACACGCCGGCCGCGCGAATCGTGTCATCTGTCAACCCTGATGCGCGAAGATCGGCGAGGTGATCGGGATGGAGATGGAGGGACAATTCACCGTCAGTGATGAGATATGGTGCAGTGAAATTCATTTCTCCGTGACCCTTGCGCACGGGCCGTGCCACTCAAGCACGTAATTGACCCGCGGACCATTGCGATTTTTCAGACAAAAAACTTGCAGCTCAGTGTCAGCGCCGTTGTTATCGTAAAAGCCGGGACGGTAAAGACCAAGGCATAAATCCCCGATCTCTTCGACTCGGCCGGAATCCCGGAAGTCGGATAAGATCGGGTGTTTCTCCTTGCGCAACTCCACCTGGCGGTTTAGCTGGACGCCAGCGACTACCGGAATCTGAAGATTCATAGCCGCGCGCTTTAACGCCAAGCCGGCTTCGGTTGTCACGGCGTATTGCTGACTCGCATCTAAGCCCGTCACCTGAATGAGCCCCAGGAAATCAACGTAAACGATGCTCCTGCTTCTCGGCTCAATCTGCTTGAACAACTCGGCGATCCGCTTTAGGTTGCCGTCTTCGCTCCAGTTGCCCGGCAAAGGTGAAAGGATCGGGAGGGTACCCACAATCTCGCGTGCTTGTTCGTCCGTATAGCGGCGCTGCAAAATGTCTAAAAGTGGGATTCCTGTCTCGATGCTCACAAGACGAGCGATCATGTCAGTCCGCGGCATCTCAAGCGAGAAAAAATATACCTTGATGCCGATCATCAGTTGCGCAAGTGCCCAGGAGAGCATCAGCGCCGTTTTTCCCATCGAAGGCCGCGCACCGATCCAAGTAACAGAGCCCCCGCGTAGCCGGCCAAGGGCTAAGTCATGCGCCTGAAAGCCAGTCGGGAAAAAATCGCTCTCGCCCTGCGCGTCCAACTCTTTGCCGAAATCGCGTACCGCGTCGGCCATGGGGACATATCGGGCCTCGATTTTCTCAGGCATTGACGAAGGTCCTCTTTCTCCACTCCGGGTCTTGGTCCTGGTTGCCGGCGCTGTCGGTTTTGGCCTCGGTCAGGTACTTCTCAAAGTTTGCCGGCCGGAACAAGGTTACTGGGTTGAAATGCTCGGCCATCTTGGGATCATTCCCCCATCGCTGCCAACGGTCTTCGACAACGGCAAGGCAGTCCTCTTCGGAGGCGCCGTCCTTTAGCCGGGCGAGAAGGTTCTTCACGATGGTCTTGGAACCCGGCCGGTAGGACTTGCCCGACAGCTCGTTGAGCCGGCGGACTATTCCCTCAATAATGGGAAAGAAAACATCAGCCGCTTTAGAGCGGCTTCTACTGGGTTTGGATATATGGGTTTGGAAGGGTGAACGCTGGTTCACTACTCTCGTGCACTTTTGTTCACTAGTGTCCGGTTGTTCACTAGGGAACGGCTGTTCACTACTTCCCCATGAATTTGAAAGTAAGCTGCCGGTTGAGATGTTGATGTTGAGGCTATACTGATTCACTCCCTTGCCTTTTGCGCCGTGGCGAATGATTACGAGATCACCTAAAGCTCTGATGCCCTTGATTACGGCGCGCCGCGTGAGTCCCGTTTTCTTTGCGAGCTGAGAAAGGCTGATTTGGTCTGAGGTTTTACCCCAGCCGTATGTCAGTCTGATGATTGCAAGCAACACCCTCACTGGCGCAGATCGAAGCTTGGGGATAACCTCATCAAGCAGGACATTCGGAACTTGGCAAGTATTGGGGATGAGAAGCCTACTCATTCTTTGTCGTATTTGAGCGCTCGCGCAAGAAGAGACTCGATCTTCTCCGCTTCTTCGAGAGTTATTGAACTCGGCTAAGTTGCTCCAGCCGTTTTTTTGCCCGCGCCTCGAAGACCTCCAATTCTTCGGTAAGCATTTCGATGACATGAAAGCCAATGATGCGGTCGCGGTGGTCCTTCGCAAGGACGGACACGTCCTCGACGGTCCCATCAGGTCGCAGAATGATCGCGATTTGCGGGGCAGCGGGCATATATGCCTAAGTAGATATTCAATTGACTCCACCGACCACAATTGGTAGCTTTCCCCCGCTATGGCTGAAGACTACCCCCGAACCTTGCTGGAATTCGAGGACCGATTCGCCAC